>DATHEP010000174.1:0-7850 GCA_035318525.1 Conexibacter sp. | reverse complement strand
GTGTTTCGCTCCTGCCCGATCTCGAGCGCCCGGTCCGTCACTGCCCGTGCGGTGTCGAGATCGTCGGCCAGCAGCAGGGCGTGCAGCGCCTCGCCGAGCACGAGCAGCTCGACCTGCTCAGTGAAGATCAGCGCCTCGTGGAGCGCCGTGCGGGCGAGCGCGGCGCTCGTCGCCGCGTCTCCGTCGAACAGCTCCCAGGCGGCGTCGAAGGCGGCGAGCAGCCGCTTGCCCGGCCCGCCCGCCTTGACACGGTCGCGATACGGCGCCAGGCGAGCCCGCCCGGCTTCGGGCGGCAGTCCCGCGAGCCCGATCATCTGACCCTCGATGTGGACCGCGCGGTCGACGTCGTCCGCCGCGACGGCGATCTCGACGGCGCGCTCGAGCAGCGCCATCGTCCCCTTGCCGCGCTCGTCGTACATGACCCAGGGGCCGAACTCGGACGCAGTGCTGACGAGCAGATGAGGGTCCCGCTCGAGCTCGTCGTACAGGTCGGTCTCGATCGCGTCGAACGCCGCGAAGTCGAGCACGCGGATGCATGACGTGATCAGGGGGCGCAGGAGAGGCGTCCGCAGGTCCGGCGGCACCGGCTCGCGCCATGCCCGCGTCAGGTACGCGATCGCCGACCGGGGGGCGCCGCTCGCGAGCGCGCTGGTGCCGGCGGCCAACAGCAGCTCGACCGTCTCGCGCTCGCCGCGCGCCTCCGTCGCCACCAAGTGGGCAGCCAGCTGCTCGGGGCTCGCGCCCCGCTCGCGCAGCAGCGCGGCTGCGCGCGCGTGCGCAGTGGCGCGCTCGCCGGCCGGCATGTCGGTGTGGAGCGCCGTGCGCACGAGCGGGTGGATGAAACGCAGGGACGGGGTGTCCGCGAGGATCGCCGCCGCGCGCAGCTCGTCGGCCCCGGCGCGCACGACCTCCGGCTCGACGCCGGCGAGCTCCGCCACGAGCCGTGGGTCCGCGTCGTCGCCGAGCACGACGAGCGCGCGTGCGACGGCGCGCGCCTGCGGCGAGCGCCGCGCGAGCCGCACGAGCACTGTCCGCGTGACCCGCTCGGGCGCCAGCTCGTGCACGAGCTGCGCCTGCGCCGCCCGCGGTCTCATCTCCTCGGCTGCGAGCGTGCGCGCCAGCTCGCACAGCAGGAAGGGGTTCCCGCCGCTGACCTCGTGGCAGGTCGTCGTGAACGCGTCCTCCGGCCGGTCGTCGAGCTCGCGCGCGAGCAGCGTCCCGGCCGCCTCGCGGCTGAGCGCGCCCGGCATCAGGCGCCGCGCGAGCGTGTCGGTCGCGATCCGCGCGAGGCTGCTCTCGGCGCCGGCCTCGTCGGGGCGGCAGGCGAGCACGAGGAGCACCGGCAGCTCCTCGAGCCGCGGCAGCAGGAAGCCGAGGTAGTCGAGCGAGGCCGCGTCGGCCCAGTGCGCGTCGTCGATCGTCAGCAGCAGCGGCTGGCGCTCGGCCAGTGCGGCCGTCAGCCAGTAGAGGCCGTGCAGGACCGCGAACGTGTCGGCGGCGGGCTCACCGTCGGAGCGGCCGTTCCCGGTCAGGCCGAGTGCGCCGCGCGCCGCGCCGCTCGCGCCCTCGAACAACGCGTCCCGCTCCTGCTCCGCCATTGTGGCCAGCTGCGGCTCGAACAGCTGCCGCACGAGCGCGAAGGGGAAGTCGCGCTCGAGCTCGGTCGCGCGCGCTCCGAGTACGTGCAGGCCGGCGTCGGCGCCGGTCTCGCGCGCCGCCTGGACCAGCCGCGTCTTGCCGAGCCCGGCCCGTGCCTCGATCACCGCGAAGCAGCCAGTTCCCGCGTGCGCGGTGACGACCATCGACGCCAGCTCGGCGAGCTCGCGCTCGCGCTCCAGCAGCGCCGTCACGGGCGGGCGGTCTCGGGGTCGACTTCAGGGTCCCATCCCCGTGGCGGCCGCCTGCGCGGGCGCCGAGACTGATGCCGCATGAACGTCGTCCTCCCAATCGATCTGCGCACAGCCGATGATCGCATCGAATGCGGGATGGGGGACGCGCTTCGGTCACAGCGCTCGCACAGAAGGAGCGTGCCATGAGCAAGAGAGACATGTTGGTGGTCGTCAGCGTCCTGGCGGCCACCGTCGTCGCCGTCGGGGTGCTGGTGGCTATCGGGCCGTCGGTCGCGCTGGCGGAGCCGGCGCAGCAGTTCAGCCTGCAGTTGAGAAGCGCGAGAAGCGGCCAGTTGGCGCTCAGCATCAAGCTGCGGACGTTCGACACGACGGGCGCCGTCCCGCCGACGCCGACGGAGACGTACATCCGCCTGCCGGCCGGCGCCGGCGTTCGCAAGGAGTTCCGCACCCGGCAATACGAGTGCGACGGGCCTGCGCTGCGCCTGGCGCTCGACACGCGCCCGTCGCGCACCCAGTTCGCGGAGCGGGTCGCGAACCTGAAGCCGTTCATCCGCTCGCTCGAGGGCGGCAGATCGAGAGCGGACCGCGCCGCGCTCGCGAACGCGCGCGTGTGCGAGCGCTCGCGCATCGGCGGCGGGTCGGGCCTGATCGACGCGCGCAGAGTCACGCCGGTGCTGTCGGAGCCGATCCCGGTGCGCTTCTCGGTGTTCCTCAGCCGCCCGAGAGCACCGGGCGCGGTCGTCGGCTACGCGATCCTCGGCTCGGCCGACGAGCGCGCCCCGATCGTGCGCCGCTATCCGGTCGTCGGCGGCGTTCATGCGGCGATCGTCGACGACATCGTCGAGGACGCGACGCCGGACGGCCTCTACGGCCTCAAGCTGATGGTGCCGACCGGGCCGATCGCCGGCTTCGACATCAGCATCGCCGAGGTCGACACCGCGGTTCGCGGGTTGAAGATCGGCAGAGGGACGTGTCTCGCGACGAGTCGCCGGGGGCGCTGCACCAGGCGCCAGCCGGCCGACGTCTACTCGTTCGTCGTGCCGCAGTGCCCGCCGGCGGGCACGCTGAGCGCGCTGATGTTCACCGGCTTCCCGTCGCCGACCCCCAGCCTGACGACGACGTTCCAGTTGCCGTGCCCGAGCTTCGTGCGGTGAGCTCGGGGGAGGCGGTCGCGCTGGCCCGCGCCGGCGCCGTTCGTCTCCATCGCGGGATCCGGGACCTGCTCGAGGAGCTGGGCGACGTGCTGATCCTGACGGGCAAGACGATCGTCTCCGCCGTGCGGCCGCCGTTCCCGTACGGCGGGGAGTTCGTCGTCCAGTTCCTGTTCGCGCTCAAGCTGTGCTGGCTGCCGCTGGTGATCACGACGTTCGCCGTCGCCTACGGCGCTCCCGGCCTGCAGGCGGCCAACTTCCTGATCCTGTTCGGCGCGCTCGACCGCATGGGCGGCTTCTTCGTGCTCGCCGTCGTCCGCGAGTTCGCACCGATAATCTGTGCGATCATCGTCGCCGGCGTGGCCGGCACGGCGATCACTGCGGACCTGGGGGCTCGCAAGATCCGGGAGGAGCTCGACGCGCTGCAGGTGCTCGGCGTCGACACCATCAAGAGCCTCGTCGTGCCGCGCTTCCTGGCGTTGATGCTCGTGACGGGGCTGTTCGACGTCTTCGCGATCGTCTTCGGCATCTCCGGCGGCCTGCTCGCCAACGCCGTCAACGGCGGCCGACCGGGCCCGTTCTTCGCGACGTTCCTGGCGAACGCGTCGACGACGGACCTGTGGGCGTCGGTGCTCAAGTGCACCGCGTTCGGCGCGATCACGGCCGTCATCTGCTGCTACAAGGGAATGACCGCCTCGGGTGGGGCGGAGGGAGTGGGGCGGGCCGTCAATCAGGCGGTGGTCATGACGTTCATGACGATCGGGGCGTTCAACTACGTCTTCACGCAGACGCTGTTGGCGACGCACCCGGAGATCAACATCATCCGCTGACCGGAGGTTTTCCATGCCCGTCTTCCACCGCATCCTCGCCGCCTCCGTCGCCGCCGCGACGGGTGCCTTTGCGCTCGCTGTCGTCGCTCCCGCCGCCGACGCGCCGGCGCCCGAGCCTGTCGTGAGACTCGCCGCCAGCGTCAGACCCGGAAGACTGCCGATCCCCAACGGGACGCCGATGACGCTCACGATCGACACGAGATTCGCGAGCGTCCCCGCCGGCGGCAACTTCGTCCTGCAGAGCGCGGAGTACTACTTCGGCCGCGGGGCGCGGTTCAACTGGGGGCTGTTCCCGACGTGCAGCGTGGCCAAGCTCCAGGCGGCCCGCGGGCGGCTCTCAGCCTGCCCGCGCGGGTCGAAGATCGGCAGCGGCTACGCCGCCGGCACCGCAGTCTCTGTCGGCGTCAGCTCGAGAGCCTCGATCGCGATGTTCAACGGCCCCGGCGGTCGCAGCATCACGATGAACGCGGTCGTCGTGAACCCCGCTTACATCAACGAGACGCTCTCGATCCCGATCACGAGACTGCGCGGCGGCAGATACACCTTCAAGATCGCCTCGACGCTCCCCGAGGAGTTCAAGACGATCCTCGACGGCGACATTGTCGTCTCGCGCCTCTTCATCACGACCGGCGCGACACGGATGGTCGACGGCGTCAGACGCGGTCTGTTCGAGGCGAAGGACTGCCCGAGAGCGGGCTCGGCGATCCACGGCGACTTCGTCTTCAATCAGGGCAGAAGAGCGAGCGCGGACCTGACGGTGGTGTGCTGAGAGGACGGAGGTCTCGCTCACCCTGTTCCGCCGGGCACCCGCTCGCGCGCTAGAGTCGTCGCAGGGGTCGAGCGTCCGCTCGACCCGAGCAGGGCCCGTGCTTCTGCAGTCGCTGCGCCTTGTCGCCCACGGAGGCCCGGATGAACGACCTGCTCAGGAACTACCAGCTAGGGACGTGCTGACATGGCCTCGAACGGCAAGAAGAAGACGACGATGGCGAAGCTCATGCGCGAGACCAAGCTTCGCGAGCGGCGCATGGACAAGCAGGCCAAGAAGGATGCGAGGAAGAGGGCGTCGGCGGATCGTCCGGCTGACGTGGCGGAGCCACTCGTCGACAGCGAGTGATCGCAGCCGGGCTCGGTGCGGGGCAGCGCGGAGCAAAAGGCGCCGATTAGCAGCGAAAACAGCGAGAGCCGGGAACGGGGATCGAACCCGTGACCTCCGCTTTACAAGAGCGGCGCTCTGCCAGCTGAGCTATCCCGGCGCGGCCGGGTCAGCGTAGTCGATCAGCCGCTGCCCGAGGTGCTGGTCTTGCTGGGCTCTTCAGTCGCCGCGATCCGCTCCTCGTAGACGCGCACGAGCTCGGACAGCGGCACCTCGAGACCGCGCGCGATCGCTACGAGCGCGGCGAACGAGGGCGTGAGCTCGGCGCGCTCGAGCTGGCCGACGTACTTGCGCCCGACGCCGCCGACCGCGGCCACGCGCTCCTGCGAGAACTGCTGGCGGGCGCGGATCTCGCGGATCGCGGCGGCGAGGGCGCGGAGCTCGGCGTCGACTGCGGGCGGCACAGCCGGGACTCTCGTGCGCCACCCGCTTGCATTCCACCCCTTGCATGGTGGAAAATGTGACTTGCAAGGGGTATTTATACCTTTGCAAGGGGTCCAAGGGGCGTTCGCCAGGCCCAAATCGGTGCGTCCTGCGATCCCGTCACGAGTCCACCCCCATCCTGGGCTCGGCACGACAGCGCCCCGGTCCCCGAGCCGGGGCGCGTCGCGTGCTGCTGCGCCGCCCGCCTCAGTCGCCGCGACCCGCGTGGTTCCAGCGCCGCTCCAGCTCGCCCAGCGCGATCCCGAACAGCAGGTGCCGCCACGTCGCCTGCGCGAGCGCGCGCCGGCTCCCGGTCAGCCGCGGCAGCCGATCGCGTGCCGGATGGAACCGATCGCTCAGCCGTCCCATCGGCCACAACCCGAAGTTCTCCGCCTCCGCCACGAGCGGCCCCCGCAGCGGCGCTGGCAGCGGCGCGAGCACATACGGCGCGAGCAGTCCTGCGTACACCGCGCCGAACATCGCGCCGTTGCCGACGTGCATCGCGAGGCCGGCCAAGTACCAGCTACGTCCCTCGTCGCGCGGCCGCGCGAGGCGCCCCAGCAGCTCGACGTCGTCGTACCGGCACCCGAGCACGCGCTTGTCGAGCGGCTGCTGCAGCGCCCACACGGCCGCCGCGATCCCACCAGCCAGGGCACCCCGTGCCATCCGCGCACGCTCGATCGCCATCTCGCGACTGTAACGCGCCTCAGCAGCCCGGGTACGTAGCTGCGGAATGGATCTCGAACGTCTGCATCGGCGAGCGCGCGAACGCGGCGTGAACCCGATCCTCTACTGGCTCATTCGCGGGGTCCTGCAGCCGTTCTTCCACCTCTACTTCCGCCTCTCGCGCGTCGGGCGCGAGAACATCCCGCAGGACGGCCCGCTGATCTTCACGGCCAACCATCGCAGCTTCCTCGACCCGTTCGTGATCGGCACGATGATGCGCCGCCCGATCTACTACGTCGCCAAGAAGGAGCTGTTCCGCAACCGCGTGCAGGGGTGGCTGCTGAACTCGCTCGGCGCGTTCCCCGTCGACCGCGGCAACGCCGACCAGGACATGGTCGAGACGGCGAAGGCGATCCTCGCGCGCGGCGACTGCGTCCTCATGTTCCCCGAGGGCACGCGCGTGCGGCCCGGCCCGCCCGGCCCGGCCAAGCGCGGCGTCGGCCGCCTCGCGCTCGAGACCGGCGTGCCCGTCGTCCCCGTCGCGGTGATCGGGACGACCGACGTCCGCCGCGGCTGGCGCATCCGCCCCAGGAAGGTGCGCATCCGCGCCGGCCGCCCGCTCACCTTCCCGCAGGTCGAGGCGCCCTCGCGCGAGCTGGCGCAGGCCGTCACCGACCGCATCTGGCCCTTCGTGATGCTGCAGTGGGAGTGGCTCGGCGGGATCTCGCCGCTGCGCCGCGCGGCCGTCATCGGCGCCGGCGCGTGGGGGACGGCGCTCGCCGTCGCGTTCGCGCGCGCCGGCCTCGACGTCGACCTGGGCTGCCGCTCCCGCGAGCAGGCCGAGGCGCTCCGTCGCGACGGCGTGAACGAGCGCTACCTGCCGGGCGTCGCCCTGTCCGGCCGCGTTCGACCCTGCCACGCGGCCGAGCTGGAGCTCGCCGTCCACGACCTCGTCTGCCTCGCCGTGCCGGCCCGCGATCTGCCCGCCGCGCTCGCCGCGTACGGCAGCGAGATCCCGCAGCGCGCCGGCGTGCTCGTCGTTTCGAAGGGGCTCGTCCCGCCGCTCGGCACGCTGCCGTCCGCCTACGCCGCCGAGCGCGTCCAGGCGCGCACCGTCGCCGCGCTCGCGGGCCCCTCGCATGCCGCCGACGCGCTGCAGAACGGCGCCTCCGTCGTGCTCGCCTCGACCGACGGAGCGTTCGCGCACGAGCTCGCCGCGGTCCTCGCCTCGGCCGCCTTCGACGTGCACGTGAGCCGCGACCTGACCGGTGTCGAGCTCGCCGGCTGCGCGAAGAACGCCGCCGTTCTGGCGGCTGCCGCGGCGGCCGCGACCGCCGGGCCCAACGTCGCCGGCGCCGCCGCGGGCAAGGTCTTCTCCGAGATCGACGGGCTCGCGCGCCGGCTCGGCGCCGCGCCCGACACGTTCGCCGGCCTCGCGGGCGCGGGCGACCTCGTGGCGACCGTCGTCGCCGACGGCAGCCGCAACCGCCGCGCGGGCGAACTGCTTGCGCAGGGCGTGCCCGCGGCCGAGATCAGCGCCGCGCTCGGACACGCCGTCGAGGCGGTTGACACGGTGCCGCTGCTGGCGACCCGGCTGCGCGAGGCGCAGCTGAGCGCGCCCGCGACGCTCGCCCTCGCCGCGCTCGTCGAGGGTCGCATCGAGCCGGAGCGCTGGACCGCGACCGTGATCCAGCCTGCAGGGCGAGCCGCAGGAAAGCGCCGCGCGGCCTGATCAACGGGGATACTGCCCATGCGGTGCCAGACGAACCTCATCCCG
>DATHEP010000173.1:0-2366 GCA_035318525.1 Conexibacter sp. | reverse complement strand
AGCCTCTCGATAATGGCGGCGTCCGACATGCCTGGGTCGTCGACGCCGACCGGCACGCACAGCGCCACCCCGACGACGAGCAGCACGACCGAAGCGGCGCCCGCCCATCCCGTGCGCTGAAGTGCTCGTGACTCGTCCATGTCGCCTCCCACGGTCAGACACGACATGGCGGCCTACCTCCGGTCGTTCGTTTGGTGGCGGCGACGCTAAGCGGCGGCCACGCCGCGCGCATCGGGGCGGACGCGCAACTTGACTCAGCGCTACCACTGACGCTCCGCAGCGCAAGCGATCGCACGGTCGCGCGGCGCTTATGCCGGCGCGGTGCGGCGACGCTGAAGGTCGCGGCGAACGAGCGCGGCGGCAAGCACGAGCACGAGGAGCGCCCCGAGCGGGTGCAGCCCGCCCGTCCAGCCGTGGGCTTCGGCGAGCGCGATCTGCGTCGTGCCGAGCAGCGCCATCAGCAGCGAAAGGCCGGCGTCGGCGCGCGGGAGCCACGCGACGAGCGCGACGAGGAAGAGCAGCACCTCGAGGAGGTGGACGGTGAAGCCGACGGTGGTGTGCGCGTCGAGCGCAGCGCTGCCGGCGCCGAAGATGTAGGCGCCGATCAGGTAGACCTGCAGGAAGACGCCGAGCGCGATCGCCAGCGCAAGCGCGAGATGCAGCCAGGCCGCGGCGCGCCGCAGCGCGGCGAGCGAGCCGACGCGGCGCGCGGGCGGCAGGGGCTGCGTCGCTGACGACATGGCGCGACGGTATCCGCCGCTGCGGCGCCCGCGCATCCGTGGCGGCACTGTGCCTGCCTACGCGCTGGCACTGACGTCCGCGCCGTGGCGGCACGGTTGCCGCGCCGCACCAGCGCTGAGAGGATCGCCGCATCGTGCAGACAAGCGTCCGGCCCGCCGTCGCGCTCCTGTGGGGGCTCACCGTCGCCGTGGCCGTGGCGGCGGCGGTGTTCATAGTGCTCGGGCCCGGGCAGCCGCTCCGCGAGGACCTGTTCGGCGGCGTCAGCGGCGCCGTGTGGCTGATGCTCGCGCTCGCGTACGCGACGGTCGGCGCGCTGATCGTGTCGCGCCTGCCGGGGCACCTGGTCGGCTGGCTGTTCGCGGTCCTGGGCCTGCTGCTCGCGCTCAACGGCCTCTCCTACTCGTACGCGAGCTGGGGCCTCTACGCGCAGGGCGGGGAGGTCCCCGGGCTCGCCACCGCCGCAATCGGCTGGGGGCAGGCGATCGTGCCGTTGATGGGCCTCTCGCTGCTGCTGTTCCCCGACGGGCGCCTGCCCTCGCGCCGCTGGCGCCCGGTCGCCGCCATGTCCGGCCTCGCGATCGTCGGCTTCGTCGTGGGGGCCGTGCTGCGCCCGGGCCCGTTCGACGCGCCCTTCGACCCGGTGTCCAACCCCCTCGGCGTGCCCGGCACGCGCGAGGTGATGGCCGAGCTCAACGGCACCTGCTGGCTGCCGACCTTCCTCGCACTGGGACTGGGCGTTCGCGCCCTCGCTCTGCGGCTGCGCGGAGCGAGCGGTGACGAGCGCCAGCAGCTCAAATGGGTGCTGACGGTGTGCACCGTGGCGGGCGCCGCGACGGTCGTGCTCATGGGGTCGTGGATGATCTGGGCCGGGGACGATCAGTGGCGCATGGCCGTCTGGGGCGGCGTGTTCATCGCGTTCCCGCTCGCCACCGGCATCGCGATCCTGCGCCACCGCCTCTACGACATCGACGTCGTCATCAACCGGGCCTTGGTCTACGGCGCCCTCACGTTGTTGCTGGGCTCCGGCTATGCGGCGATCGCGCTGCTGCTCGGTGTGGCGCTCGGTAGCGGGTCGGCGCTGGCGACCGGCGCCGCGACGCTCGCAGTCGCGCTCGCGTTCCGCCCGCTGCGCGCCCGCGTGCAGGACGCGGTCGACCGGCGCTTCAACCGCGCCCGCTACGACGCGCTGCACCGCGTGGCCGCCTTCCTCGAGGACGTCCGCGCCGGCGCGGCCGCCCCGGAGGCGGTCGAGCAGGTGCTGCGCGACGTGCTCGGCGACGCGCGGCTCGAGCTGCGCTTCCTGCGGCCGGAGGGCGGCGGCTATGTCAATGTGCGCGGCGGCCCGGCGGTCGACACGCCGGGCGACGCGCGCGAGCGCACGCCGATCGAGCGCGCCGGCACGCCGCTGGGCATGGTGCTGCACGACCCCGCCGGCCCGGAGCGCCCTGACCTGCTGCGACGCGTGGTCGAGGCCGCCGGGCTGGCGGTCGAGATCGCCCGCTTGCGCACGGAGCTGCGCCGCCAGCTCGACGAGGTCGCCGACTCGCGGGCGCGCATCGTCACTGCGGGCGACGCCGAGCGCGGGCGCATCGAGCGCAATCTGCACGACGGCGCGCAGCAGCGGC
>DATHEP010000172.1:0-15989 GCA_035318525.1 Conexibacter sp. | reverse complement strand
GGCGGGGGTCGAGGACGAGCGCGCCGCCGAGCTCGCCGAGCTGCGGCGGCTGCTCGACCGCTATCTCGCGCCGTCGCCGAACGGTCGTCGCGCGGTCGCGACGGGCGCGTCGCGCTCGCAGGACGGCAGCCGATGACCGCGCCCACGCCACGCATGCGCTGGTGGGGCTGGGGCGAAGACGGCCACGACGCGCCCCTGTCGCCGACCGCGCACGCGCTGCTCGCCGGCGAGCTGGGCACGCTGCCGGCGCGGCGCGACCCGGTCGCGCTGGAGGACGTGCGGCTGCCCGATCCGCGGCTTGCGGCGCGGGCCCGCGAGCGGCTTGTGGAGATCGTCGGCGGCGAGCACGTGCGCGACGACCGCCTCGCGCGCGTGACGCACGCAGCCGGCCGCGGCTACCACGACCTCGTGCGGTTGCGCGCAGGCGACGCGATGAACGCGCCCGACGTGGTCGTCTATCCGGGGGATGCCGAGGAGGTCGCGGCGGTGCTGCGCGCCTGCGCCGAGGAGCGCGTCGCCGTCGTCCCGTTCGGCGGCGGCACCAGCGTGGTCGGTGGCGTCGAGCCGCACCGCGGCGGCTGCGAGGCGGTCGTCACGCTCGACCTCACACGGCTCGATCGCCTCGTGCGCGTGGACCCCGTGTCGCTGACCGCGACCGTGCAGGCCGGCATGACCGGGCCGGCGCTGGAGGCAGCGCTCGGCGAGCAGCGCATGACGCTCGGCCACTTCCCGCAGTCGTTCGAGTTCAGCACCGTCGGCGGCTGGGTCGCGACGCGCTCCTCGGGACAGGCGTCGACCGGCTACGGCCGCATCGACGCGCTTGTCGTCGCGCTGCGCGTCGTGACGCCGAGCGGGGAGATCGGGACGCGCGCCGTGCCGGCGTCGGCGGCCGGGCCGAGCCTGCGTGAGCTGCTCGTCGGCTCGGAGGGCGCGCTCGGCGTGATCGTCGAGGCGACGCTGCGCGTCAGGGCGGCGCCGGCGGCGCGCCGCTACGAGGCCTTCTCGCTGCCGTCGTTCGATGCCGGCACCGAGGCCTTCCGGCAGCTCGTTCAGCAGGACGCCGCGCCGGACGTCGCGCGCCTGTCCGACGCGCAGGAGACGCGCGTCTCGCTCGCGATGTCGGGCGGCGACGGCCTCGCGACGCGTGCGTTGAAGACGTACCTGCGGGCGCGCGGCCACGCGGATGGCTGCCTCGTGATCGCGGGCTGGGAGGGCCGCGACGACGCGCTCGTGCGCCGCCGCCGCGCTGCCGGCGCGCGCGTCCTGGGCGCGCACGGCGCTTTTGCGCTCGGTGCGCCGGTCGGCGCGGCGTGGCTGAGAGGCCGCTTCCACGCGCCCTACCTGCGCGACGAGCTGCTCGCCAACGGCGTGCTGGTCGAGACGCTCGAGACGGCGACTACGTGGGACCGCCTGCTGGAGCTGCACGGTGCGGTCGTCGGAGCGCTCGACGCCGCGCTGCGCGGGCGGGGGACGCCGCCGGTCGTGATGGCGCACGTCTCGCACGTGTACCGCGCGGGCGCGTCGCTCTACTTCACGTTCGTCGCGCGGCAGGAGCCGGGTGCCGAGCTGGAGCAGTGGCACGCGGCGAAGGTCGCGGCGTGCGACGCGATCCTCGCGCACGGCGGCACGATCACCCACCACCACGCGATCGGCCGCGACCACGGGCCGTGGCTGGGAGACGAGGTGGGTGAGCTCGGGATCGGGTTGCTGCGCAGCGCCAAGGCGACGCTCGACCCGGCCGGGATCATGAACCCCGGCACGCTGCTCGACCCGGCGCCGTTGCCGGGCACCAGGTCGAGCTGAGCCGCGCTCGCGCGCCTACGCCCGCGTCATCGGCGTCACGACGATCCGGCCGCGCTCGCACACGGGCCCGCCGACGCCGGGCGTCTCGTCAGGCGACCGGCGCCGCCGTCGCGAGCGCCTCGTGCGCGGCGTCGAGCGCCGCGGCGCGCCGCTGCGGGACGAGCCCGAGGCGCGTGCGACGGTCCAGCAGGTCGCCGACCGTGAGCGCCAGCTCGTGCTCGACCGCGAAGCGCAGTTGCGCACGCGAGACGGGAACGTCGGGAGCGATCGGGGCCTGCGCGGCGTCGGCGGGGCGATCGTCTCCCGCCAACCGGATGCGGGGGGTCGCGCACGTCGCGGCCTGCACGCCTGATCGCGCGGCGATCCGGTCGGTTGCCTCGTGCGCCATGCGGCGCGCGGTCGTCAGCTTCCCGCCCACGACCGTGACGATCCCGTCGTGCTCGACGATCGCGTGGCGGCGCGAGAGGTCGGCAGTGTCGGCCGCGGGCTCGCCGTCGGCGGTCGCGCCCGGGTCTACCGCTTCGGCTGGCGCGTCCGTCAGCAGCGGGCGCAGGCCGGCAAAGCGGCCGACCACGTCCTCCGGACCGAGCGGGTGCTCGAGCACGCGCCCGATCGACTCCAGCAGGAAGGTCTCCTCGTCCGCGTCGACGGGCGGCTCGTCGAGGATCGGACCCTCGAACGGCGCGTCCGTGATGCCGACCATGACGAGGCCGTCGGTCCGTGGGACGGCGAACACGAAGCGTGCCCGGTGTCCGGGCAGCGGCGCGTTGACGGCGGCGCGCGGCTCGCCGACGGCGGCGGCCGGCACCAGCAGGTGCGAGCCCTTGCTGGGCCGCAGCGTCACGGCCCCGCCGCTCACCTCACCGGCCCACACGCCCGTGGCGTTGACGACGTGGCGGGCACGCAGCTCGAAGGACCCGCCGCCGCCGTGCTCGTCGCGCACGGTCGCGCCGTCCGCGCGCAGCGCGAGCGCCGAGACGTAGGTGAGGATGCGCGCGCCGTAGGCGGCGGCGGTGCGCGCCACGGCGAGCACGAGCCGGGCGTCGTCCTCGATCTGGCCGTCCCAGTGCAGCAGCGCCCCGCGCAGTCCGCGGTCGGAGAGGCCGGGCGCGAGGCGCCGTGCCTCCTCGGCGCTGACGCGACGCGCAGGCGGCAGGCGGCGGCGGCTCGTGCCGGCCGCGGCGCGCAGCGCGTCGCCGGCGCGCAGGCCGGCCTCGATCGTCATGCCGGCGCGACGGCTCACCTGCTCGCCGAGCGGGACGAGCATCGGCAGCGCGCGGATCAGGTGCGGGGCGCTCACGTCCATCAGGATCGCTCGCTCGCGCGCCGACTCCCACGCGACGCCGACGTCACCCTGGGCGAGGTAGCGCAGGCCGCCGTGCGCGAGCTTCGAGCTCCAGCGGCTCGTCCCCTGCGCGAGGTCCCCGCGCTCCACGAGCGCCACGCTCAGCCCGCGCGACGCGGCGTCGAGCGCCGTCCACGTCCCGACGATCCCGCCGCCGACGACGAGCATGTCGACCGTCTCGCCGTCCGCCAGCGCGCTCAGCTCGCGCCTCCGCCGCGCCGCGTGGAGCGAGTCCGACGCGCCCGATGGCGGGAGCGGGCGACGCCCGCGAAGTGACACCATGCGCCCGACTGTAACACCGCGTTCCACGCCCCGCGCCACCTGCGCCCCGCCACCCGCCTCGGCTACCATGTCGGCCCCCGCCGACGTAGCTCAGCTGGTAGAGCACTTCACTCGTAATGAAGGGGTCCCCGGTTCGAATCCGGGCGTCGGCTCTCCGTGTGAGGCCCTGCTAGCGCAGGCTTTCGCGTTCTTGGCAGTTCCATGTGCTCCAGCGGCGGGGACGCTGGTACGAGGCGGGTACCTCTGCCGCGGCGAGCGTCAAGAGCGAAGCTCGCGAACAATCCCGCGGTCCTCAAAGCTCGTTTCGACACCCTCCATGAGGCCGACGAATACGCCGTTCGCGAACATCGCGGCGAACTCCGCCTCGAAGTTCGTCGGAAGTCCTCGGTATCCCGACCGCTGCTTGCGGAGTTGCGCGACGCTGTCGATCCGCTCCGCCTCGTGAATACGTCCTCCGTGGAACGACGACGACGCGCCCCATCGGCTGTCGTCAGCGAGAGTCTCTGACGGATAGAAGGACGCCAGCCGGCTGTAGTTGCGTCCGGCGATGTCACGGAACTGGAGGAACAGGACGAGGTATCTGAACTCGAAGGGAAATGCGAGGGGATGACGATCTCGCATTGCGGTCCCAAAGCTGTGGCTCACAACATCGTTGACGCCGTAGAACCCATCGGGGGCCCGAGTCGGTGGCTGCTGGTGGTCGTAAGCTATGAGCAGCAGCCGGCGCGGATCATCTCCGCATTCGGCAACCGAAAGGATCCGAGGTCATGGAGCGCGTGAACATCACGATCGGCCCGGTCACGTTCGATCACGCCGACTACGACGCCGAGCACGACGTGCTCTACCTGCACGTCGGCGAGCCGCAGCATGGTGAGGGCGAGGAGACGCCGGAGGGCCACGTCATCCGCTACGTGCCGGGCACGACTCGGATCGCCGGCCTCACGATGCTCGGGCCGCGCCGCATCCTCGAACGCGACGGGCGCCTCGTCGTGACGATCCCCGAGGCGATCGAGGCCACGGCCGACGACCTCGCGCCCGCGCTCGCGGCGGGCTGACCGCGCGGCTGGAGTCGGCGGAGGCAGCCCTCGAGCGTCTCGCTCAGGATCGCGTGGGCATGGTCGAGCCGACTCGGGGGACGGCGCGGCGCGCGTTCCCGAAGTACCGGCTGCGCGAGCACGTCCTGCAGGCTGCGCGAGCACGTCCTGCAGGAGCTCGGCACGGCCGTCCGCTACTACCGGCGGTCGGTCGACCAGACCGACCGCCGTGTCATCGCCCGCTGCGGCGCCTGAGCGGGATCCGCGCAACCACACGCAGCTACAGCAGACGGGTCGCCCTGCCTCGGCCCGCTCACCAAGGCTCCTCGGCGATCATCGCCGAGCCGGCCGCGTCGGACCAGGCAAGGCCGTCCTCGTCCGGCGGGATTCGTCGATGCCCCTCGACGATCGCTCGCCCGACCGCATCGCGTCGCTCGTGCTCGACGACCGCCTCGGACCGCGTCTGAGCGAGAAATGTACACGCCCGCCTCGACGAGCCCGTCGACTGCCGCGGCGATCGAGTCGGGACGCGCGTGACGAGCTGAACCGTCATACGCTCAGCATCGCGTCGCGCAATGCGTGTCGCAACACGAAGGATGCGGCGGCGGCCGCGCTATGCGATCGTGCCCGTCGCTGCCAGCGCGATCACGAGCGCGCCGACGACGAAGCGGTAGCCGACGAAGATCCCGAGCCCGTGGCGCGTGAGGTAGCGCAGCAGGAAGGCGATCGAGGCGTAGCCGCTGACGAAGGCGAGCACGACGGCGATCACGGTCGCGCTGGCGGGGGCGGCGCCGGCCTCGCCGATGTGGCGTAGCTGGAACATGCCCGACAGGACGACCGCCGGTACCGACAGCAGGAACGAGAAGCGCGCCGCCGCCTCGCGCGTGAGGCCGAGCACGAGGCCGGCGGAGATCGTCGCGCCGGAGCGCGAGACGCCCGGCACGAGCGCGAGTGCCTGCGCGATGCCCACCCACAGCCCGTCGCGAGCGTTGAGCGAGTCGATCTGGCGCACGCGCTTGGAGGCCGCGTCGGCCCACCACATCAGCGCGCCGAAGACGATCAGCGTCGTGCCGATCAGATAGAGGTTGCGGAACTCGTGCTCGATCGGGTCGGCGAACAGCAGGCCGATCACCGAGATCGGGATCGTGCCGAGGAGGATGTACCAGCCGAGGCGCGCGTCGAGCGTGCGGCGCGCCTCCTCGTCGCGCAGGCTGGCGAGCCACGCGCGCCCGATCCGCCACAGATCGAGGCGGAAGTAGATCAGCACCGCCGCCATCGTCCCGAGCTGCACGACAGCCGTGAAGGCAGCGCCCGGATCGTCCCAGCCGAACAGGGCGGGAACGATCCGCAGGTGCCCGGACGAGGAGATCGGCAGGAACTCGGTGAGGCCCTGGACGATCCCCAGGACGATGGCTTGCAGCGCGTCCACGCGGCGGCGAAGGGTAGTGATCGTCGGGCGCGGCCGCGCGTACGCGGCGTCGGGCCGCTCAGCCGCCGGCTCGCGCCAGCCGCGCCGCCAGGCGGCTGTGCCGTCGCCCCACGTCGGCCGTGGCGGCGGCGCGCGCGACCATCGCGCCCGTGCCGACGATCACCGTTGCCGTCCGCGCGCGCGTGACCGCCGTGTAGAGCATCTCGCGCCGCAGGAAGCGCCCGCCCGCGGCCGGATGCGCCACGACCACCGCGATCGGCAGCTCGATCCCCTGCCCGCGGTGGACCGAGCAGGCGTACGCGAGCCGCAGGTTCCCGACCTCCGCCGGCGGGATCTCGATCAGCGTGCCCGCGTCGGTCGCGACGACCACGCCCCCTGAGCCCTCGTCGTCCTCCTCGCCGGCGTCGCCGTCTCCGAGCGCCTCCAGCAACCGCAGCAGCGTCCCGTTCATCAGCCCCAGCTCGTGCAGGTTGCGCCCGACGAGCATCAGCTTGTCGCCGATCCGCAGGCGCCCGTTGCCGATCGCCTGCCCGCTCGGGTTCAGCGCCGCGCGCAGCGCGTCGTTGAGCGCGTCGATCCCCAGCTCGCCGCGGTACACGGGGGCGAACACCTGCACGTCGATCACCGGGTCGACGCCGAAGTGCTCCGGCAGCCGCCGGCTCACGAGGCTCACGATCTGCTCGCGCGCCGAGACCGGGTCGGCACGCTCGATCAGGAACAGGTCCTGCTGCATCCCTTCCTCGCGCGCGAACGACGGCGGCCGCCCTACGCGGATCGCGTGCGCGCCCTGCACGATCATCGAGCCGGCTGCCTGGCGGAAGATGTGCGTGAGGCGCGCCGTCGGCACCAGCTCCGAGCCGACCAGCTCCGCGAACGGCTTGCCGGCACCGACCGGCGCGAGCTGGTCGGCGTCGCCGACGAGCACGACGTGCGTACCCGGACCGACCGCACGCAGCAGCGTCACGAGCAGCTCCAGGTTCGCCATCGACGTCTCGTCGACGACGAGCACGTCGCAGCGCAGCGGGTCGTCCTCGTCGAGCGCGGGGCCCTCGCCCGGGATCCAGCCGAGCGCCGAGTGCACGGTCGAAGCCTCCAGCCCCGTCGCCTCGCGCATCCGCGCGGCCGCGCGCCCCGTCGGCGCGACGAGCAGCAGCGACGCGCGCTGCTGCGCCGCGATCGCGCCGATCATGCGGATCGACGCCGTCTTGCCCGTCCCCGGGCCGCCCGTCACGACCGACAGGCGGTGGGTGAACGCGGCTTGCACGCCCGCCCACTGCTCGGGGGCGAGCTCGGCGAACGTGACGTCGCCCGCTGGCGACCGCTCGCGGTCGCCGGCAGCGCGAGACGTCGCTTCCTTGGGCGGCGCGTCGGGCGCATGCAGCTTCGGCGACGGCTCGTCTGCCAGCAGCGCATGCACGCGCTGCGCCAGCTCGCGCTCGAGCGCCGCCGTCTCGGCGCGGTAGACCCACACGCGCGGCTCGCCCGCGTCGCCGTCGAGGTCCGCCTCGACGTCCAGCTCCAGGTCGCCGGCTTCCTCCATCTCCCTCAGCAGCGCGTCGTCCGGCGACGGCTGCCCGAGCAGCTCGCCGGCGGAGGCGCGCAGCGCGCCCTCCGGCAGGCACGTCGACCCGTCGCGCTCCGCCTCCGCGAGCACGTGCAGCAGCGCGGCGCGCGCCCGCGCCGGACTGTCCGGCGCGATCCCGACCCCGCGCGCGATCGCGTCCGCGGTCGCGAAGCCGACGCCGAACACCGCGGTCAGCTCGTAAGGCCGCTCCGCCACGATGCGGTACGCACGATCGCCGTAGTGGCGATGGATCCGCCCCGCCAGGTGCGCGAGCCCGTGCGGCGCGAGCAGCAGGTGCAGGCCGCGCGTGGCGCGCAGCGCGTCCCACGAGCGCGCCGCCTCCCCGGCACGCGCCGACGACAGGCCGGCGCGCGCGAACGTGGCGCGTGGGTCGGCGTCGATCGCGATCAGGACGCCTTCGCCGTGAGCTGCGTACATCGCCGCCGCGCGTCTGGGCCCGATGTGCCGCACGCGCCGCAGGTAGGCGACGAGCGCCGCCTCGTCCGTCGGCGCGAGCGGATGCGCCTCGCGCACCTTCACCTGCGGTCCATAGCGCGGGTCGCGCACCCACGTCCCGGTCACCGCGGCACGCTCGCGCTGCTCCAGGTGCGCGAGCGGGCCGACGAGCACGACGTGCCGCCCGTCCGCTTCGCAGTCGAGCACCGCGAAGCCGCTGTCCTCGCTGGCGAAGCGCTGCCGGCGCACGACGACCTCTGCGGCGAACGGCGTCCCCTCGACCGGCGGCGCGTCGGGCACGAGCGCCTAGACGGGCGTCGGCTCGACGGCGCCGTCCGCGGGGCGGTGACCGAGCTCGCGCGAGATCTCGCGCACGTGCGAGCGCACGAGCTCGCCCAGCTCGCCGAGGTCGATCCGCAGCAGGCGCGCCGTCGGGCCGGACACGCTCACCGCCGCGAGCACCTCGCCGCCGGCGCTGAAGATCGGCGCGGCGACGCAGGCGACGCCGTCCTCGTACTCCTCGCGGTCGATCGCGAAGCCGCGCGAGCGCGCACGGCGCAGCTCGACCTCCAGCTCGGCCGCCGTCGTCAGCGTGTGCGCCGTGAGCGACTCGAACGGCTCGCGCGCCGTGAGCGCGGCGATCACGCCCGCGGGCTGGTGCGCGAGCATCACCTTGCCGGCCCCGCACGCGTGCGCCGGCACGCGCCGGCCGATCTCCGTGAGCATGCGGACGGCGTGCGCGCTCTCCGCCTGGTCGACGTAGACGATCGTGTGGCGGTCCAGGACGCAGAGGTTCGTCGTCTCGTTCGTCGCGTCGCGGATCGCGACGAGATGCGTGCGCACGGCGGTGCGCAGCCGCTCGGTGCGGTGCTCCGGCCCGCCCGCGAGCTCGACCACCTTCATGCTCAGGCGGTAGCGGCTGGACTGCGGGTCCTGCACGACGTAGCCGCACTCGATCAGCGTCGCCAGCAAGCGATGCGTCGTGCTCGGCTGCAGCCCCGTGCGGTGCGCGAGCTCGACGAGGCCGGCCTCGTCCGCTGCGGCGACCGCCTCCAGCAGCTCGAAGCTGCGCACCACGGACTGCACGACGCTGGGGTGCTTGGCTGTGCTCGGCAACGCGCTCTCTCCTCGGACCGTGCTATGACGGCGTTTCCATTCTACGGAAACCATCGAGCTACGGGAGGCCGCGATCCGATGACTGCCGACACGTCGCCGCTCTCGCCCGCGTCGTCCGCGACCGCCGGCGTGATCGGACTCGGGATCATGGGCGCGCCGATCGTGCGCAACCTGCTGCGGGCCGGCTATCCGGTCGTCGTCTGGAATCGCAGCCCGCAGCGGATCGAGCCGCTCGCGGCGACGGGGGCGCACCCCGCCGACTCGCCGCGCGCGGTCGTCGAGCAGGCGGACGTGACGATCACGATGCTGTCCGACTCGCCCGACGTCGATGCCGTCTACCGCGCACCCGACGGCGTGCTCGCGGGAGTGGCATCCGCCCGCGACGGGCGGGATCGCGTGCTGATCGACATGAGCACGATCGCGCCGAGCGTCGCGCGCGAGCTGGCGGCGGCCGCCGCCGAGCGCGGCGCGGCGATGCTCGACGCGCCCGTCAGCGGCGGCGACGTCGGTGCGCAGGAAGGGACGCTGTCGATCATGGTCGGCGGCGACGCCGCCGCGCTCGCACGCGTCCGCCCGCTGCTGGAGGTGCTCGGCACGACGGTCACCCACTGCGGCCCCAGCGGCGCAGGGCAGATCGTCAAGGCGTGCAACCAGATCGTCGTGGCGCTCACGCTCGAGGCGATCGGCGAGGCGCTCGTGCTCGGCTCGAAGGCCGGCGTCGACCCGGCGGTCGTCGTCGAGGCGCTGTCGGGAGGGCTGGGCGCGAGCCGCGTGCTCGAGGTGCGGGGCCCGAAGCTGCTCGCGCGCGACTTCGCGCCCGGCTTCAAGCTCGACCTGCACGCGAAGGACCTCGCGATCGTGCTCGCGACCGCGCGCGAGCTGGGTGTCGTGCTGCCCGGCACGTCGATGGTCGAAGAGCTCTTCCACGCCGAGCAGGCGCGCGGCCACGGCGACGCCGACAACTCGACCGTCGTGCGCGCGCTCGAGGTGCTCGCACAGCACGCGATCGGCGGGGCGGAGCGTGCGTGAGATCGTCGCCCATCGGACATGCGTCCAAACGCGCCACCTGCCGCACGGTGTTCTCCGCGAACGCGAAGATCGTGCATTCCGGGGCCTTTGTGAATGAAGCCCGATTCGTGCGCTGACGTTTGCCTGATCAATCAAATTAAGCGCTTGACGTGGCGTGCTCCCGCCGTTAGCGTGCCCCTCGCGATCGTCGCTGGAAGGCGGTCGCATGGAGGGGGAACGCGTCATCGGCGCGCTGCGACGAGGCTCGTTCAAGTTCTTCGCTTTTCCGAACGTTAATAACCGGGATCGGGAGGATCGTTGCTGCACGTAAATGCTCAATCGCACGCTCGTGCAGCGGTCGGCCATCCGATCTTCCAAGACCTGCCGGTCGATGATCGCCGTGTGCGCCGGCTCGCGACCTCTGTCCTCCTGCACGGGGCGGACGTCTGCGACGGAGGCACCGACACGCCAGCGCATGGAGGCGCGACGCATCACGACCGGCAGCGCAGGGCGGCTTCGCGCCTGCGCGCGCAGCACGGCAATGGGATGTGGACCCGGAGCCGCCGAGCTCGGGGGATGCTCGGCGTCTTCTACCCCGGGACCTCTGCCGCGCTGCCGCTGATCGCAGGCAACGCCGCCAACTGGCAGTAGGACCGTCCAGACGGTTCTATGGCCCTCGGCGGCCAGCGCGTGGGGGACGCGCTGGCCGCCGAACCCTTTCCGGCGGCGGCTCGTCGCGCCTGCGGGCGTCCTCAGTCGCTCGGCTGCGATTGCAGCCCACGCTCCTTGCGTCCTTCGCAGGCACGACGATCCGCTCCCCGGAAAGGGTTCGGGCTCGGCCCTGGGCGGGGTGCCTCGCGGCCGCCTACGGCGGCGCTCGGCTTCCTCGGCGCTCGGCTACCTAAGTTGCACCTTGAACAGGTCGAGGAACTCGACGGCGAGGGTTGTGTCGCCGGCGATGTCGAGTCTTGCGGGGGCGCCTTCGGGGCTGAGGGCTCTGACCCAGGCGGCCTGGGTGCCGGCCATGCGGGCGTCGGCTGTCGGCGTGTCGTGCCGTTCGATGCGGGCGCGGTCGCCCTCGCGCACGAACGTGTAGCGCTCGGGGCCGCGCTTCGCGTCGACGATCGTGAGCGCGAGGCTGCCCTCGGACGCCGTAGCGGCGCGCGGCAGCAGCGGCGCGAGACGGAAGCAGGCGCCGACGTCTACCCACTCGTCCTCGCGCGGTCGCGACCAGTGGGTGCGCAACTGCCAGCGTGCGAGCTCGCCGATCGCCTCGATGAGCGCGCGCCCGCGCTCCGTCAGCTCGAGATCGACGCGCGGTGGCAGCGAGCGGTGCCGGCGGCGCGTGATGAGCCCAGCCTCGGCCATCTTCTGCAGCCGCGACTCGAGCGCACCGGCCGACACGCCGGGCAGCCAGCGCCGCAGCGCCTCCAGCCTCAGCGGGCCGGATGCGAGATCGCGGATGATCACCATCACCCACCGGTCGCCGACCACGCTCAGCGCACGAGCGTCGGGCGCCCACTGGTGGCGCGGCTTGCTGCCCTGGTCCCCGTCTGGCATGTCGCCTCCCCCGCCCGCTCCGTCGGCACGAGGCCATCCCGGCGGACCCACGGATCGGGCACGTCGTCGGTTCGCTTTCCGATCAGACCCCGAAGCACAGCAGGGAACGCACGTGTTCCCGAAGGCTGCCGACCATACCAAAATCCGGGAACACGAGTTTCGGGTGTGGCGGCGCCACGGCCGGGATGCGGTGCGCTCAGCCGAAGCGCATGCTCGCGCGCAGCAGGTCCGTGACGGTCACGAAGCCATAGCCGCGCGACCGCAGCCCGCGGATGATCGTCGGCAGTGCGGCAAGCGTCTGGCTGCGTGATCCGCCGCCGTCGTGCATCAGCACGATCGAGCCGCTGCGCGCGCCCAGCGCGCGCGAGGCGATCGTCCCGCTTCCCGGCAGCATCCAGTCGTTCGTATCGACGTCCCACTGGACGGTCGTCTCGCCGAGCCCGCGTGCGACGCCGATCAGCCCCGGGCTGACGGCGCCGTAGGGAGCGCGCCACAGGCAGGGGCGAAAGCCGGACGCGCGCTGGATCGCGTTCGCCGTCGAGCTGATCTGACCGGATGCGAGCAGGCCGCCGCTGGACAGGTTCGCGTGGTTCCAGCTGTGCCCGGCGACCATGTGGCCCTCCGTCAGCATCCGCTTCACGAGCGCGGCGCCGCTCGACACCTGCTGGCCGATCAGGAAGAACGTCGCCGGCACGCGCTCGCGTCGCAGCACGTCGAGAACCGGGGCGGTGTAGGACGACGGCCCGTCGTCGAACGTCAGCGCCACCACGCGACGGTCGCGCGGGCCGTTCGTCACGTACGACGGGCCGGGCACGGTGCAGCCGATCGGCTGTGGCGCGCGCAGGCGCAAGACCCCGCCGTCAGGCGGGAGCGCCTCGAAGCAGTCGCCGGCGTCGCCTCGGATGCGGCAGCCGTCCGTGCTGGACAGCACGCGCCAGCGCACCGAGCTGTACGGGATCTTCAGCTTCGCCGGGCTGAAGCGCGCAACGAGCGAGCGCTCGTCGGGCTGCCAGACGCGCGCCTGCACCTGGTGCTGCGGGCCGTGGCCGCCCGCGCGCAGCACGCGGAAGTAGGAGAGCTGCGGCTTGCCGGCTCCGCGCGCGACGCAGAGATCGCGCGAGGCGAAGCCATCCAGCTCGTAGACGAGCCGCAGGCACAGCGACTGGTGGTCGGCGCCGAGCGACGCCGGCGTCCAGGGGCGGGAGGTGCTGAGCGACAGCACGAGCGCGCCGCCGTCCTGTCTGAGCGTCGCCGCGTGCAGATGCAGCGGGACCGGGCCGACCGGAGCGGGGGTGGTCGTCCCTCCGCCGGCCGGCGGCGTCTCGCCCGGCACGGCGCCGCCGGGTCCTGCCGCTGTCGCCACCGCGCCGCCGGCGACGAGCGCGAGCGCGCCGGCAGCGGTCAACGACACGATTCGGCGCACTCCCGGCACGGCCGGGCAGCTTAGTGCCTGCCGGGGCGGCGGGACAGCGCGCGGAGTGGGGTTATGCGTCGCGCTGGACGCCGTCGTCCTGCCGTGGGGTCGCAGGACGGCTTCGGGGACAGGACGGCGCGGCGCCGGCGCCCTACGCCGCGTCCCCGCGCACGACGAGTCGCCCGCCGTCGATCGCGACGGAGCGATGGCCCGCGAGCAACTCGGCCAGCTCGCCGCCGACCAGCTCGCGGCGCCAGCCGGTGAGGGTGCGCACGTCGGGCTCTGGATCGTCGCGCCGGGCGGCGACGACGATCCGCTCCAGCTCCGCGCGCGAGGCGACGAGCTCGTACGCGAGCCCGGCCTCCAGCGTGCGCGCGCGGATGACCGCCTCGACGAGCGCCACCAGCGGCGCATCGCGCGGCTCCGAGCCCGGTCCGCGCGCCTCGCGCGGGATCGGCTCGGCCTCGCGGCCGCGGTCCACCGCGGCGATCAGCTCCTGCCCGCGACGCTTGAGGTGGCCGCCGTGCAGCCCGCGGATCTGCTCGAGCGCGCTCGCGTCCGCCGGCTTGCGCTTCGCGATCTCGACGAGTGCGGCGTCGGGCAGGATCGTGCCGACCGGCTTGTCCTCGCGCGAGGCCGTGTGCTCGCGCCAGGCCGCCAGCTCGCGCGCGACGGCGCGCGAGCGCGGGTCGAGCGAGCCGGCGCGCGCCAGCCGCTCCCACGCCGTCCAGGGGTCGCGCTCGTCGCTTGCGGACTCGAGCCGGCGGCACTCCTCGCGCGCCCATTCGAGGCGGCCCGTCTCGTCGAGCCGCTCGTGCAGCGCGTCGCTCAGCTCCAGCAGGTGCAGCACGTCCTCGCGCGCGTATGAGAGCTGCTCGCCCGTGAGCGGGCGGACGTCCCAGCGCGTGTAGCTCGCGCTCTTCGCGACGTGCAGTCTCAGCACGCCGCCGAGCAGGTTGCCGTAGCCGGTCTGCGCGCCCTGGCCCGCGAAGCCGGCGGCGACCTGCGTGTCGAAGACGTTCGTCACCTCGGTTCTCCAGATCCGCCGCAGCAGCGCCACGTCCTGGCGCGCGGCGTGCAGCACGATCTCGATCGCCGGATCCGCCAGCACCTCTGCGAGCGGGGTGGGCGGGGTCGACATCCACGGCTCGAGCGTGTCGAAGAGGGCGATCCGCGTGCCGCCCGGCGCCTCCGGATCGTCGGCCACGACCTGCGCGAGGCACAGCAGCGCGCGGTAGCGCCCCTCCGACATGAACTCCGTGTCGATCCCGAGCCGGCCGCCGGCGCGGGCCAGCTCGGCGATGCGCGCGACCTCGTCCTGGTCGGCAAGCGTGGGGACGGTCGATGCTTCCACCGCCGCGCATCATGACCGAGGCGGCGGAATCTGTCGCCGCCCGCTGGCCCCCGCCGCCCGCGGATTAACCAACCGCGCTGGTAGGATTTCCCCCGTGATCTTCTCCTCCAAGGCCGAGTACGGCGTCCGCCTGATGGTCGAGCTGGGGCGGCAGACGCCCGAGCAGCCGACGAGCCTGAAGGCGATCGCCGAGGCGGAGCGGCTGCCGCTCGCCTATCTCGAGCAGGTCGTGGCGCGCCTCAAGAAGGCGGAGCTCGTGATGAGCGCCCGCGGCGCGCACGGCGGCTACTGGCTGGCGCGGCCGGCCGACGAGATCACGATGGACGAGGTCGTGCAGGCGCTCGAGGGCGCGATCGCGCCGATGGAGTGCTTCGTCAGCGAGCACACCGAGCGGGTCCTCTGCTCGCACGACGCCGACGTGGGCCATCAGCACTGCGCGACGAAGCTGCTGTGGATGCGCGTGCAGGGCGGCATCGCGCGCGCACTCCAGACGACCACGTTGGCGGACCTTGTCGAGTTCTCGCTGCGCGAGGCGCCGTCCGCGCCCGCGCTGGCGGTCCATCCCGTCGTCACCAGCACCGCCGCGACCGCTGGCGCCGCCGCCTTGCCGGCGGTCTGACGTCCCTTCCCCCCGAAACCTGCAGGAGACCATGGCCGAGCTCGAGATCCGCAACCTCCACGTCCGCGCCGGCGAGCAGGAGATCCTCAAGGGTCTCGACCTCGCCGTCGGCAAGGGTGAGATCCACGCCCTGATGGGGCCGAACGGCTCGGGCAAGTCGACGCTCGCGAACGCCGTGATGGGCCACCCGAACTTCGAGGTGACCGAAGGTCAGGTCATCTTCAAGGGCGAGGACATCACGGAGGCCGCCACCGACGAGCGCGCCCGCATGGGGCTCTTCATGGCCTTCCAGTACCCGGTCGCCGTGCCGGGCGTGACGGTCACGAAGTACCTGCGCACGGTCCTCAACGCGCACCGCGACTCGCGCGGCGAGGAGCCGATCTCGCTGAAGGACTTCCGCCAGACGGTCGAGGCGGCGATGAGACTGACCGAGGTCCCGAGAACGTTCTCCTCGCGCTACCTCAACGAGGGCTTCTCCGGCGGCGAGAAGAAGCGCATGGAGATCCTCCAGCTCGCGCTCCAGAGACCCGAGATGGCGATCCTCGACGAGACCGACTCGGGCCTCGACATCGACGCGCTGCGCGTCGTCTCGCAGGGCGTCAACTCCGTCGCCGGCGACCACATGGGCGTGCTCATCATCACCCACTACCAGCGCATCCTCCACCTCGTCCAGCCCAGCCACGTGCACGTGATGTACCAGGGGCGGATCGTCAAGGAGGGCGGTCCCGAGCTCGTGACCGTGCTGGAGGAGAAGGGCTACGGCTGGATCAAGGACGAGGTCGAGGCCGCCTCCGCGGCCTGAGCCGCGCCATGGCCACGTCCGCCGCCACCGGCAGCTCGACCTACGACGTCGCCGCCGTCGCAGCGCAGTTCCCGATCCTGCAGCGTGAGATCGGCGGTAGACGGATCGTCTACCTCGACTCCGGCGCGACCGCGCAGAAGCCGGAGGCGGTGCTGCGCACGCTCGACGACTCCTACCGCCTGCACAACGCGAACATCCACCGC
>DATHEP010000171.1:0-4778 GCA_035318525.1 Conexibacter sp. | reverse complement strand
GACGGTGCGCTGTCGTGGATGGGGATGCTCGCCGCCGCCGCGCTGACGGAGGGCCGCGCGCCGCAGCGCGGCCGGCTCCCGCTCGCCGGCCAGTTCGCCTGCTACCGGCCGTACGCGTGCAGCGACGGCTGGGTCGCCTGCGGCGCGCTGGAGCCGAAGTTCTGGCAGGCCTGGTGTCGCGGCGTCGAGCGCGAGGACCTGATCGAGCAGCAGTTCGCCGCGCCCGGCTCCGACGGCCATCGCGCGATCGAGGCCGTCTTCGCCTCGCGCACGCGCGCCGAGTGGGAGGCCTTCGCGGCCGAGCACGACTGCTGCCTCGAGCCGGTGCTCGACCTCGACGAGGCGCTCGACTCGGAGCTGGTGCGCAGGCGGGAGATGGTGGTGGAGCTTGACCAGCCCGGCGCGAGCGTCCCGGTGAAGCTGCTCGGCGTGCCGATCAAGCTCGACCGCACGCCCGGCGACGCGACCCGCGCGCCCGGGCCGGCGCTCGGCGAGCACACCGACGCCGTGCTTGCGGCGGCGGGCTACGGCGCGCAGGAGATCGAGGCGCTCAAGGCGAGTGGCGCGGTCGCCGGTCCGGCCGGGGCCGCCGCCGAGGGGTCGTTCCTTGGCGGCTGAGCCGAGCGCCGGGGCCGTCGCCGCCCGCGCCGGTGGCATGCTCAAGATGAGCGAGCTGGCCGAGCGCTCGGGCGTCAGCGCCGGCACGATCAAGCACTACCTGCGCGAGGGGCTGCTCGGCGGCGACGACGAGATCAAGCGCACGAGCCGCAACATGGCCTGGTACCCGCCCGAGTTCGTCGAGCGGATCGCCTCGATCAAGCGCCTCCAGGAGCAGCACTTCATGCCCCTGCGCGTGATCCGCGACCTGCTGCGCGACGACCCGCAGCGCGTCGAGGCGCTGCTCGCGCTCGAGAACCGCATCCTCGAGCGCGCGACGGCGGCGGTCGGCGAGCGCAGCCGCACGTCGCGCCGCGCCGTAGAGGAGGCCTACGACGTGCCGCGCAACGTGCTCGAGCGGCTCGAGCAGATCGAGGTGTTGACGCCGAACGCGCGCGGCTACGACGCCGACGACGTGAAGATCATCGAGGCGATCTCGCGCTTCCGCGCCGGCGGCTACGACGAGGCGATCGGCTTCACCGTCTACGACACGCTGCGCTACCGCGAGGCGCTCGCGCCGCTCGTGGAGGAGGAGGTGCGTGTGCTGCTCGGGCGCCTCGCCGGCTCGGTCGACGAGGACCGCGCCGTCGAGATCATCGCCTCCGGCGCCGAGCCGCTGCAGGAGCTGATCGGCGCGGTGCACTCGAAGCTGCTGCTCGCTGCGCTGCGGCGCGAGCGCGAGCGGCGCCGCAGCGACTGACGCGCCCTGCTCACCAGCGCGCCGTGTGCTGCTCCATCACGCCGTAGCCGTCGGCGAGCGTCACGCCGCCGGGGAGGACTCCGCCGAAGGTGCCGAACGGCTGGCGGTACTCGCTGCGCACGAGCAGCAGGTTCTCGCGTCGCTCGCGCACCGCCTCGGCGGCGAAGCGCAGCTCGACCCCGTCGTCGGTCACGACCGACGAGAGGTCGTCAGCGAAGCAGGCTGCCGGGCCGACCTCGACCGGCACACCGCTGATCCAGACCGTGCGCTCGCTCCCGCGCGGCGGGTCGTTGATGCCGGCGACGAGGTTCCAGGCGACGGTGCGGCCGTCCTCGGCGCGCCCCACGCCCGCGCACCAGCGCCACGCCGTGCGGCGCGCGTGGTAGCCGGCGCTGTCGTCGATCACGGCGAGCGCGTCGAGCGTGCGCTCGACGCCGTCGAGCACGACCGTCCCATGCGCCCGCACGCCGCCCTGCTTGCGCGTCCACGCGTAGGCCTCGCCGTTCGGGCAGACGGTCTCGACGCCGTCGACCTCGTCGAGCGTCAGGTCGATCTCCACGCGCTCGTCGACCACCAGCACGCGGCCGGGGCGATCGAGCCCCAGGCGCACGCCGCCGCCGGTCAGTCGCGTGCGCTCCCGCATGCGCCGGGTCGCGCGATCCCAGACGGCCCAGAACGACTGGCGCCCGGGCCCGACGCGCGCGTGGCCGACGCACAGCATCAGGTCCGGCCCGTAGACGCCGACGTAGCGCCAGCGCTTCAGCGGCCGCGCGCCACGCCACGCCGGCATGCGCACCGGCGGCAGCGGGACGCGGTCGAACGCCGCCGGGCGGATGATGCCGAACGGCCCCCGATACGGGGCGATCTCGGCGGGCGAGGGGCGGACGGTCTGCATGCGCGGGCGCGGTATGCTTGCTGACCGGTTGACTGACCAGTCAATCTGTCCTGCCTTGGAGAACGACCACCGCATGCGCGCAGCGGCGATCCAGATGAACTCTACCGGGGATCGTCCCCGCAATCGCGCCACCGCCGAGCGGCTCGTGCGCGCCGCCGCCGAGGACGGCGCGGCGCTCGTCGTGCTGCCGGAGAAGTGGAACGTGCTCGGCACGCCCGAGCAGCTCGCGGCCGGCGCCGAGGCGCTCGACGGGCCGTCGATCCTGTGGGCGCGCGAGCTCGCGCGTGAGCTGGGCGTCGACTTGGTCGCCGGCTCGATCATCGAGCGTGTCGACGGCCACGCGAAGCACTTCAACACGAGCGTCCACGTCGGTCCCGACGGCGAGCTGCGCGCCGTGTACCGCAAGGTCCACCTGTTCGACGTCGAGGTCGCCGGCGCCGTCTACCGCGAGTCCGACGGCGAGGACCCGGGGGAGGAGCTCGTCACGACGACGCTCGGCGACGGGACGGAGCTGGGGATGGCGGTTTGCTACGACCTGCGCTTCCCCGAGCTGTTCCGCGTCCTGACGCTGCGCGGGGCGCGCGTGCTCGCGCTGCCGTCCGCCTTCACGCTCGCGACCACGCGCGACCACTGGGAGGTGCTGCTGCGCGCCCGCGCGATCGAGAACCAGTGCTTCGTCGTGGCCGCGAACCAGATCGGCGAGCACATGCCGGGGAAGGCGTCGGGCGGCCGCTCGCTGATCGCCGACCCCTGGGGCACAGTGCTCGCGACCGCGCCCGACGCCGAGGGCTTCGCACTCGCCGAGCTCGACTTCGCGCGGCAGGACGACGTGCGCGCGAGACTGCCCGCGCTCGCGCACCGGCGGCCCGCGGCGTACGTGTGGCCCGAGGCCGTGGAGGCGGCCGCCTGATGGCGCGCGCCAACGCCGTGCCGGCGGTCGACAAGCGTCGCCTGATCCTCGACGCGGCCGTGCGCGTGTTCGCGGGGCAGGGCTTCCACACCTGCCGCGTGTCCGACATCGCCGATGAGGCGGGCGTCGCCTACGGCCTCGTCTACCACTACTTCGACTCGAAGGACCAGATCCTCGACACGCTCTTCCTCGAGCGTTGGGACATCCTGCTGCGAGCGATCCAGGAGGTCGACGCGCAGCCGATCCCGGCGCGCGAGAAGCTCTACGCGATTACCTCCTTCATCGTCGACTCCTACCGTCACGACCCGGACCTGATGAAGGTCATCATCGTCGAGGTCACGCGCGCTGCGAACACGTTCGGTCGCACGCACCTCGCGCACATCCGCGAGGCGTACATTGGGATCGCGGCGATTGTCGAGAGCGCTCAACGGGAAGGCGTGTTTCGTGGCGACATCACTCCGGACTTCGCTGCGCTCGCGTTCTACGGCGCGGTCGAGCAGGTGCTCACGGGCTGGATCTTCGCGTTGCTGCCGACCGGGGAGCTGGAGTACGAGCAGGCCAAGACCCACATCGTCGAGACGATCTGCGGGGGGCTGGATCGCACAGAGCAATCCGCTCTCGCCGCCGGGAGAGCTGATTGAATGCGCGAGCTGATGGCTGAGAGCGACCTCGTCAAGCGACTCGTCTGGTCCGGCCTGCTGGCCGGCATCGGCGCGGTCGCCAGCATCGCGACCCAACGTCTCGCCGCGATGATCTGGATGCGCGCCTTCGGCGAGGAGCCGCCCGAATGACGGACGCCGCGGGGAACGACGCGCAGCCGACGGCCGAGCAGGCCGCGCTCGGCGCCGACGTGCCCGCCGACGTCCTGACCGCCGAGGCGCTCGCGGCGGCTGCTCCGGCCATCGACGGATCCGCCCCCGCGTACGACCCCGCCGCCGGCGGCGCCGCGCTCGCGTCGGTCGCGGACGACCGCCCCGAGATGCTCGTCGGCGCTGCCTTTGCCGGCGGCTTCGCCCTCGCCTTCCTCCTCAAGCGCCTTGCCCGTTAACGCAGAGAGACAGGACCAGCCGACGCTGGCCGAGGCGGTGACGCAGGTCTCCGAGCGCGCGTCGCTGCTCGTGCGCGAGGAGATCGAGCTCGCGAAGGCCGAGATCAACGCGAGAGTCTCGAAGCTGATCAAGGGCGCCGTCGTGGGGATCGTGGCCGGTGTCTTCCTGATCACGGGCCTGTTCTTCCTGCTCAACTCGGCGGCCTGGGGCGCGTACCTGATCTTCGGCGGGACGGCCTACTGGGCCGGCTTCCTGATCGTCGCCGTGCTGCTGTTCGTGCTCGGCGCGCTCGCCGGACTGATCGCTGCTCGTGCGATGAAGCGCGGCGCGCCGCCGATGCCGGCGATGGCGATCGACGAAGCGAAGAAGATCCGCGAGACCGTCACGGAGGCTGGCTCCTGATGCCGACCCGCACGCCCGAGCAGATCCGCGCCTCGATCGAGCAGAACCGCCAGGAGCTGGCGGTCTCGATCACCCACCTGAAGGGCGAGGTCGAGAGACTGACCGACTGGCGCGGGCAGCTGCGCGCGCACAGAAGAGAAGTCGTGATCGCGGCCGCGGTTGCCG
>DATHEP010000170.1:0-3706 GCA_035318525.1 Conexibacter sp. | reverse complement strand
TGGCCACCAGCGCCTCGATGCGCCGCAGGTAGTCCTGATACTGCTCGACGTCCATCCGCGACGGCATGAGCTGCGCGATGAACGTCACCTTCTCGAGGAACTCCGGGTGCTCGTGGAGGAACTGGTCGAACGCCTGGAAGCCGCGCAGGATGTTCTTCGACAGGTCCGCGCGGTCGACGCGCAGGATCAGGTGCTCGTGGCGGCGGCGCAGCAGCTCGCCCTCGAACTCCGCGGTGCGCGGCCGCTTGGCGACCGCGCGCGTCTGCTCGGCGTCGATCGGCAGCGGGTAGGCGCGCACCCACACCTCGCGGTCCTCGTGAAAGACGATGCCGCGCTCGAAGTCGACCTCGAGGTCCATCAGGTCGCGGCAGCACTGCAGGAAGTTGCGGCGGTAGGAGCGCGTGTGGAAGCCGACGATGTCGTTCGCGAGCAGGCCGCGGTAGATCTCGTCGCGGATCGTGCTCGGCAGCACGCGCCAGGCGTCCGACTGCGTCCACGGGATGTGGATGAAGTGATGCAGGAAGGCGTCCGGCCGCTGGCTTCGCACGAGCGCTGGCAGCGTGTAGAGGTGGTAGTCGTGGACCATCACGACCGGCTCCTCCTCGCCGTCGATCTCGTCGAGCACGGCGCGGGCAAGGTCCTCGTTGACGACGTTGTAGCCGAACTCGAACGCTTCGACCTCCTCGCGCCGGATGTCCGGTGCGTTCGAGAGGTCCCACAGGTAATGCTGGATGAACCACAGCATCGGGTTGGCGAAGACGTTGTAGAAGCGGTCGTAGGCCTCCGCGTCGGAGGCGACGAGGCGCACGCTGTAGGCGCCGCCGTCCGGCAGCTCGACGGCGAACGGCCGGCCGCCGTGCTCGCGCGAGGCGGCGACGTCCTCGTCGGTCATCGCCGAGGCGATCCAGACCGCCTCGCGGTGCGACGCGAGTCCCGTCAGCGCCGTCACGAGGCCGCCCGTCCCGCGCCGCACCTCGCCCTCCGGCCCGAACGTCACAGGGCCGCGGTTGGAGACGAGGACGAGCGGGGCGGCGCCGGGGTTCAGGAGCTCTGCCCCTCCAGCGCGGTGATCATCCGCAGCCAGTCGCGCAGCAGGCGCGGCATCAGGAAGTGTCGCCGCACGTGCTCCTTGCCGGCGCGGCCGAGTCGCTGTCCGAGGCCCGGGTCGGCGAGCACGCGCAGGGCGCGGTCGGCGCAGTCCTCGACGTTCGAGACGAGGAAGCCGGAGACGCCGTCCTCGACCTGCAGCGGGATCCCGCCGACGTCGCCGCCGATGAACGGCCGCGCCTTCCAGATCGCCTCCGACACCGTCAGCCCGAAGCCCTCGCGCGTCGACTTCTGGATCAGCACGTCGGCGTGCGACTGGAAGGCGTTGACCTCGATCGCGCCGACGTTGTTGAAGTTGTTGAGGATGTGGATGTCGGGATCGCGATCGGCGTGGGCGAGCGTCGCGTTGAAGAAGTCCCAGCCCTCGGGGTCGTCGGTCGCCATCGAGCCGACGAGCGCCAGCTGCACCTCCGGCATCTGCTCCTTCACGATCCGGTAGGCGTCGATCACGCCGAGCGGGTCCTTCCACGGATCGAAGCGCGAGACCTGGCACAGCAGCGGACGGTCGACGTCGATCCCGAACTGCTCGCAGATGTAGACCGAGTCCTCCGGCGAGAAGGCCATGTTCTTCGGCGCGAGCGGGTCGATCGCGGGCGGCACGATGTTGATCGTTCCCTCCATCCCCGCTGGCACGTACTGCTGCATGTGGAAGACCGACGCCGGAAAGGTCTTGATGTACGGCAGCAGCCGCTCGATCGTCGCCGCGTTCGGCGTCGAGAGGTCGATGTGGCAGCGCCAGATCCAGTGGCGCGCCTTCTCCGGCGCGAGCGTGTGCAGTGCCGCCGGCTGCGGGTCGTGCACGATGCACGTGTCCCATCCGCGCGTCAGCTCGCGCGCGTTCATCTCGTTGTAGCGGCGCCAGGCATCCCACTGCTCCTCCGTCAGGTCCTGCGGGTTGCCCTGCAGCGCGTTGTGCATCACCTTCGTCGCGTTGAAGAACTCCTCGCGGCCGTAGATGACGTGCCACTCGACGTCGAGCCCGACGTCTCTCATCAGCGGCACGAGCGTGTAGAGGATCTCGGACACGCCGCCGCCGAACGCGGTCGCGGACAGATGCAGGACGCGCTTGCCCTTGAGCGGCTCCGCCAGCTCGCGGATCTCCTCCACGAGGGAGCGTCCGACGATGCTTGCGTAGTCCGCGAGCGTCTTGTGACCGACGGCGATGGGCTGGAGCATGGGCTGGGCTCGCTGGGCTCGGGACGGGATGGGCTGGGAGCGCGCGGACGATAGCGAATCGCCCCGCCGGCGCCTGGTTGCCGGGTGGGCGGCGTTAGGCGCGCCGACGCTCAGGCGGGCAGCTCGAGCGTGAAGACGGTCCGCCCGGGCCGCGACTCGACGCCGAGACGGCCGTTCATCCGCTCCGCCAGCTCGCTCGCGATCGCGAGCCCGAGTCCCGAGCCCTGCGCGTCGTCGGAGGTGTAGAAGGGCTCGAAGATCTGCGACAGGGCGGCCCGCTCGATGCCGCGTCCGTGGTCGCGCACGGCGAGGCAGGCGACGCCGTTCTCGCGCGCGGCGGAGACGACGATGTTCGTCCCCGTCGTCGTGTGCGTGACGGCGTTGTCGATCAGGATCCGGACGATCTGCGCCACTCGCACCGGGTCGCACTGCGCCTCGACCGGCTGGCCCGCCAGGCGCACCTCGAGGTGCGAGTCGTGCTGCGCGAGCACCGGCTCGAACTCGGAGCTGACCGACTTCGCCAGCTCCGACAGGTCGACCGGCTCCGGGCGCAGCTCGAGTGAGCCGGCCTCCAGGCGGGAGAGGTCGAGCAGGTCGACCGACAGCTTCGCGAGGCGGTCGACCTGCTGGCGCACCTGCGCCATGAAGCGCGCGCGCGTCTCGTCGTCGAGCTCCTCGTCCTCCAGCAGCTCGACGAAGCCGCCGAGCGAGAAGAGCGGCGTGCGCAGCTCGTGCGAGGCGGTCGCGATGAACTGCTTGCGCGCGCGGTCGAGTTGCGCGAGCTGGCGCTGCATGTCGTTGAAGGCGACCGCCAGCTGACCGAGCTCGTCGTCGGAGTCGACCGGGATCGGGCGCGAGAAGTCGCCGGCGGCGACCTGCTCGGCCGCCTTCTCGAGCCGCTTGACGCGCTGCGCGAGCGCGCGCGCGATCAGCCAGCCGGCGAGCACGGCGAGCGCGAGCGCGATCGCGCCGGCCACGAGGATCTGCGCGCGCACGATCGCGACGTTGCGCTCGACGTCGGCCATCGGCGTCGAGTAGACGGCGACCTCGGTCACGCGTCCCTGTTCGCGCAGCGGCACGGCGACCTCGGCCACCGGGCCGTCGGCGGCGACCTCGGAGCCAGCCGTCAGGCGGCCGGTGCGCGCAGCCTCGTCTGCGGTCGGGAGCGCGAGCTCCGGCACCGCGGGGTCGGCCTGTCCCCCCGACTCGCTCGAGTCGGTGATCGTGTCGGGCGCCGGCAGCCCGCTGACGCGGCCGATCCGCAGCAGCGTCACGCGCGCGTTGGCGGCGTCGCTGGCGGCGCGCACGACGCGCGCGACGGATGCGGCCGAGAGGTCGCCCCCGACGGTGGCCGCGATCTGCGGCGTGGTCTGCTGCGCGACGATCGTCAGCTGCGACAGCTTCTCGTCGCGCAGGCGCGACT
>DATHEP010000169.1:0-3545 GCA_035318525.1 Conexibacter sp. | reverse complement strand
CGGCGAACGGGATCCCGCGAAATCGACACGATCGCCCCGCCTATACTTGGTCGTCGTCCCAGCCACAGGAGCCGTGCGTGCAGGAGATGGTGATCTACGGCGTGAGCTTCGACATGGTCGGCAAGCAGCCGATCGTCCTGTTGAAGACCGTCGACAGCAACAAGTTCCTGCCGATCTGGATCGGACATCCGGAGGCGGCGGCGATTCTCATGAAGCTGCAAGGTGCGACCACGCCGCGCCCGATGACGCACGACCTGCTGTCCGAGGTGCTCGGCGAGCTCGACGTCAACTGCACGCGCGTCGTCGTCACCGAGCTGCGCGAGAACGCCTTCTACGCCTCGATCACGCTCGCCGTCAACGGCAGAGAGATGGAGATCGACTCGCGCCCGAGCGACGCGCTGGCGCTTGCCGTGCGCGCCGGCGCGCCGATCTTCGCCGCCGAGGAGGTCATCGCCGAGTCGGCGATCGAGTTCGAACACGAGGTCGAGGACACGGAGGAGGTCGTCGAGAAGTTCAAGGACTTCCTCGACGAGGTCACGCCGGAGGATTTCGCCAGCGGCGACAGCTGAGGCTCGCGCGGTTCGTGCTCGGGTCCGCCGTTGCTGCGGGCGGGTCCTGTCGGATCGGACCCGCCCACCCGCGCGCACACCGCCCTTCGGGCGGCGCGCGTGCATCCTCACCGCCACCCGCCCGATCGGCGTCGGCGGTACACGCCCTCGGCTCACCGGGCTTGGCTGTGGATCAGGCGTGCTGGCGGCTGATCGCCATCGAGAGGATCCGCTCGACGAGCGCGTCGAAGTCGATGCCGGCGGCGTCGGCCGCCTGCGGGAGCAGGCTCGTCTCGGTCAGCCCGGGGACGGCGTTCGCCTCCAGCACGTACAGCTCGCCGTCCTCGTGCAGCATCAGGTCGACGCGCGCGAAGCCGGCGCAGCCGAGCGCCCGATAGGCCGCGACCGCCAGCTCCTGCGTGCGCGCCGCGACTGCGTCGGGCAGCTCCGCCGGGCAGACGAAGCGCGTGCGACCGATCTCGTAGCGCGCCTCGAAGTCGTAGAAGGCTCTCTCGTTCGGGACCGCCTCGACGATCGGCAGCGCGCGCGGCTCGCCGTCCTGCTCGACGATCGACACCGCCAGGTCGCGCCCGGGCACGTAGCGCTCCAGCAGCACCTTGCGGTCGTAGGAGAAGGCGGACACGAGCGCCGCCGGCACGTCCGCGGCCGTGCGTGCGAACTTGATGCCGAGCGCGGAGCCCTGCGCCGCCGGCTTCACGACCAGCGGGAAGTCGAGCTGCGCCTCGATCGCCGGCAGCGCCTGCGCCGCGCCCAGCTCGCGGAAGGCCGTCTCGCTGAAGGCGTGGAAGTCGGGCGTCGGGATCCCGGCGGCGCGCAGCAGGTGCTTCGCGAGCACCTTGTCCCACGAGCGGACGCAGGCCGCCACGCCCGAGCCGGTGTAGGGGATCGCGAGCACCTCGAGCAGCTCCTGGATCGTGCCGTCCTCGCCGTCGCGACCGTGCAGCGCGACGAACGCGGCGTCCGGTCCCAGTTCCATCAGCCGGGGAACGAGCTCCTGCCCGACGTCGAGCGCGACCGCCGTGTGGCCGAGCCGCTGCAGCGCATCCTCCACGCGCGCGCCCGACTTGAGCGACACCTGCCGCTCGAGCGAGCGCCCGCCCTGGAGCACCGCGACCGTGCTCATCCGTCGGTCACCGGTCGGCTTCGGCGCGGCCGCCGTCGCGCCGAAGCCGTCTCGGCAGCTGCAGCACGTCGGCGAGCCGCTCGGCGGCATCGTCCGGCTCGCGGGTGACGCCGGCCGGCGCAGCGGCCGGCGCCGAGCCCGTCAGCGTGCCGTACAGCGCGACCTGCTCGGCCACGACGGCGCCGATGCGGCGCACGCCCTCACGGATCTGCGCCTCGTCGGATCCCGAGAAGTTGAGCCGCATCGAGGAGCCGCCGCGGCCGTCGAGGTAGGCGGCGCGGCCCGGCACGAAGGCGACGTTCTGCTCGCTCAGCGCCCGCGCGAGCAGGTCGGTCGTGTCGATGTAGTCGGGCAGCGTGGCCCAGATGAACAGCCCTCCGCCGGGCTCCGTCCAGGCCGCCTCGCGCGGGAAGTGGGCGCGCAGCGCCTCCAGCATCGCGTCGCGCCGTGAGCGGTAGATCCCGATCAGCGAGCCGATGTACGCCCGCCAGTCGCCGTGCGCGAAGTAGGCGCTCACGAACAGCTGCGTCATCGAGGAGCTGCAGAGGTCCGCCGCCTGCTTGCCGAGGTTCATCTTCTGCAGCACCGGACGGGGCGCTGCCGCCCAGCCGAGCCGGATCCCGGGCGAGAGGATCTTCGAGAAGGTGCCGAGGTAGATCACGAACTCGCCGCCGTCGAGCTTGTACAGCGGCGGCAGCGGATCGCCCTCGTAGCGCAGCAGGCCGTACGGGTTGTCCTCCAGCACGAGCAGCTCGCGCTCGTGGGCGATCCGCACGAGCCGCTGCCGGCGGGGGAGGGACATCGTCACCCCACCGGGATTCTGGAAGTTCGGGATCGTGTAGATGAACTTCGGGCGTCGTCCCTCGCGCTCGAGGCGGTCCAGCGTCTCCTCGAGCTCGTCGATCCGCATCCCGTCCTCGTCCATCGCGATCTGCACGACGTCCGCCTCGTAGGAGCAGAACGTCGGCACCGCGCCCGGGTAGGTGGGCGCCTCTGCGACGATCACGTCGCCGGGGTCGACGAGCGTCTTGCAGACGAGGTCGATCACCTGCTGGCCGCCGGTCGTGACGAGCAGCTCGCCTTCGTCGACCGTCATCCCCTCGGCCGCCATCACCTCGGCGATGCAGTGCGCCGCCGACGGGAAGCCCTCCGTCGGTCCGTACTGGAGCGCTCTCGCGCACGACTCCTCGGCGACCGTCGCCATCAGCGACGCGTACGTCTCCGGCGGGAAGGTCGACGTGTCCGGCAGCCCGCCGGCAAGCGAGATCACCTCCGGCCGGTCGGTCAGCGCCATCAGGTCGCGCATCGCGGAGGACTTCATGACCTTCGTGCGCTGTGCGAACAGGCCGGCGTAGCGCTCCAGGTCACGCGCGGTCGAGCGCGGCGGCTCGCGTCTGGTCATCGGCGCGATCCTGCGCAGACGGACATGCAGCGGACTTCGCCGCCGCTGCTCTGATGCCTGTCGCGGTTGGCTATCGTCATGCGGCCAAGCTACCGCACCCATGACGCTCTTCCTCGCCATCTGCACCGGAATCGGCCTCGCGCTCGCCGTCGGGCTGCGCCCGTTCCTGCCCGCGCTGCTCGCCGGCGCGCTCGCGCGCGGCGACGCCGGGATCGACTTCGAGGGCACCGACGTGGCGTTCCTGGAGGATCCGGCGTTCCTGCTCGTGCTGCTGATCGGGGTGATCGTGCTCGTGCTCGCGAGCCGCAGAAGCGATCCCGAGCGCTTCGCCTCCGGCCCGCTGGGCGCGGCGATCGCGGGGATCGGCCTCGCGCTCGGGGCGCTGCTGTTCGGCGGCGTGCTGCAGGACGAGGGCTACGCGCTCTGGCCCGGCTTGATCGGCGGCATCGCG
>DATHEP010000168.1:0-2171 GCA_035318525.1 Conexibacter sp. | reverse complement strand
CATTCGGGCAGCGGTAGAGGTACTGCTGGCCGTAGCGACCCCACTCGAACTTCCCGGGCTGGGTGCGGAGCGACTTCGGCGAGGGCTTCTTCCACGCCTGCACGCCGCGCACGACCATCTCGCAGCCCGAGCACCACGACGGCGGCCGGAAGTCGAGGTTCGGCCGGCGGGCGCCCTTCCTCCAGAACACCACGTACATGCGGTCGCGCGACTGCGGGGTCAGGCTGAACTGGCTGTTGAAGTAGACGATCTGGCCGTCGTAGCCGAGCGCGCACATCGCTTTGAACCAGCGGTCGAAGTGCGTCCCGCAACTGCACTTCCTTGGGTGGCCGCGCACGTCGCACCACAGCCGCGCCTCCACCACGTTCTCGACGATCACCGCGTCGTAGCGGTGATGCTCGGTGAAGCGCACGATGTCGCCGAACGTCGCGCGGGAGCGCTCGCCCTCCGGGGTGCCGTCCTTCGGGCCGCGGCAGTAGGCGTGATGGGTGCAATCCGGGCTCGCCCACAGCAGCGGCGTCCGCCGGAAGCGCGACGCCGGGGTGTCGATCACATCGTGGACGTCGTGGTCCGCGTCCGGGAAGTTCGCGTTGTGCGCCTGCACGGCGAGGTCCCAGTGGTTGAGCGCCTGCGTGACCTTGATCAGTGGCCGGCCGCAGTACTCGCACACCACGTGTTCCAGCCCGAGCGAGGAGCCGCCGGCGCCGCAGAAGATGTCCGTCGCCTCGAGCGTCCCGATCCCAGCGCAGTAGAGACAGCCCGTCCCGTTGCCTTGCGCACGATCCGCGGCTTCCGTGACGCTCACACGCCCTCCTGACGGGCGTCCTCAGCGACCCGGGCGGACCGCGCCAGCGTCGCGGCGTACGCCGCGGAGATCTCCTCGGCGAGTTTGCGGCCCTTGTTGAGCAGCCGGAACGCGCGCCGGCCGCGACCGATGTGCTCCTCGCGGACGATCGGGATGCCGCCGACTCGCATCGACGCGAGCTCACGAAGGATCACCCGCACGTAGTTCTCGCTCTGAACCCGTGGGCGACGGTCGCGCAGGGCCTCGCGGACCCTCGATGGGTGGACCGCGAAGTCGGCATCCGTCTCGGCCCGCGCGAGCGCCTCGAGGACCTGCGACTGGATAAGCGTGAGGCTCACCGCTTTCCCGCATTCGCGTGCTCGAGCAGCTCCCGCAGCCCGATCTCGATCCAGAGCCCCGGGTTCGCGAGCTCGTCGGTCGCCTCGCGGCGGCCCTGGCGGCGGCCGGCCTCGTAGGCGCGCAGCAGGCGGCAGCGCCGCGGCGAGCGGAGCACCGTGAGGACGTCGCCGAACCGGACCGCCGGGCGACGCATGAGGACAGAGGCTGTCACCGGCCGCCCCACCAGTCCCACCCGACATCGAACAGATCGGCGACCGCGTGCGTCCACACGCCGGCGAGGAGCACGAAGAACGTGAACACCACGGCGAAGACCGCGGCCAGGCGGGTCAGGTACCAGACACTGGCGCCGACCGACGCGGCCGAGCGGACGCGGGTGTGGCCGCCGTTGTGGCGGGGGACGGACGTCACGAGGCGGTTGCCTTGTCTGTGGCCGCGCGGGCCAGCGCGGCGCGGACGAACTCGCGCCCCTTGAGCGTGACCTCGGTGTAGTACTCGTCGCAGATGTCGCGGCTGAGCACCAGCAACCCGCGCTCGAACAGGTCGTCGGAGTCGAAGTCCTCGGCGAGCAGCTCGGCGTCACCCGCCGCGGCGAGGATGTGCAGGGCGTCGCGGAGCCGGTCGACCTCGGCGAGCAGCTCGTCGACGTCCTCCCGGGCGTGGGCGATGAACTCGGCGTCCGGGCTGTCGATCCCGACGAGGTCCTCGCGGTAAAGGTCGCGGCGCTCGCCGTCGATCTTGCCGCCGGCGGCCTCGTGTTCGGCGACGGTGCGGCCATCGAGGACCTCGTAGCGAGCCATCTCGCGGTACGAGTGCATGAGGACGTCGGGCCCGCCGTTCGCCTTGCGGCCCTGGAAACGCAGATCCGGGTAGGTCTGAACGCCGCGGGTCAGGACGGCGTAGGTCGTCTCGGGGTCGAGTAGGTGGTCCTCGCGGGCGTGCAGCGGGTCCTGCTCCCTGGCGAGGAACTCGCGCGCCCTGGCGTGCAGCTCCGACTCCGGCGGCTCCCAGTCCGGCGTCTTGCACTCGA
>DATHEP010000167.1:0-6834 GCA_035318525.1 Conexibacter sp. | reverse complement strand
CCTGCGGCAGGAGGCGACGGCCTTCGAACAGCGCATCCCGCTGACGAGAGCGACGCCGCGCAGCATCGCGAAGGCGGCCAACAGATACCTCGACGAGCAGGACATCTTCGCGATCTCCCCGCGGCTGTACCTCGTGCGCATCGCCGGCGGCGGGATCGTCTCGAACCTGCCGGACCTGAGCCCCGACGAGGGCAGCGCGGCGATCGACCGCGACGTCGCCGGGCCGCGGCGCGAGAGCCCGCAGGCGCGGGCGCTGCGCACCTCGCCGCTCGGCTTCTCGACGGTGACGGTCGACGGCGAGCCGCTGCGGCTGTACTTCATCGCGGTGCTGCGGGCGGGCAGACGCGCCGCGACGATCGGCGTCGGCGAGTCGGCCGCCGCGGTGACGCGCGCGCAGAGCGGCGTCGCGCGCACCTTCCTGTTCGCCGGCAGCGCGACGCTGATCGCGGCGATCGTGCTCGGCTTCGCGTTTGCGACGCGCCTCTCGCGGCCGCTGCGACGGATGGCGACGACGGCCGCGGAGGTGCGCGCCGGTGACCTCTCGAAGCGGATCGACGCGCGCGGCCGCCACGACGAGGTGCGCGTGCTGGCCGACGCCTTCGACCGCATGCTCGACCGGCTCGAGGACGCCTTCGCGCGCCAGCGCGGCTTCGTCGCGGACGCCTCGCACGAGCTGCGCACGCCGCTGACCGTGATCCGCGGCCAGCTCGAGGTGCTCGCGCGCCAGCGCGAGGTCACGCTGCAGGACGTGCGCCACGTCGACGAGGTCGTGCGCACGGAGGTCGTGCGGATGGAGCGGCTGGTCGAGGACCTGCTGCTGCTCGCGCGCGCGGACGAGGGCGAGCTGCTGCGCCCGGCGCCGCTCGACCTGCACCCCTTCGTCACCGAGCTGTTCGACGCGCTGACGCTCACCGCCGACCGCCGCTTCGAGCTCGGGCACGTTCCCGACGGGGTCCTGCGGGCCGACGAGGACCGGCTCGCGCAGGTCGTGCGCAACCTCGCGCGCAACGCGGTCGAGCACACCGAGCCCGGTGGGCTCGTGCGGCTGACGGTCCACGCGCACCCGCGCGGCCGGCTCGAGCTGGCGATCGAGGACGACGGCCCCGGGATCCCACCGGGCCAGCGCGACCGCGTGTTCGACCGCTTCCACCGCGTCGACACGTCGCGCTCGCGCGGCAAGGGCGGCGCCGGCCTTGGGCTTGCGATCGCGCGCGCGATCGTCGAGGCGCACGGCGGCCGCATCTACGCCGGCGGCTCGCCCGAGGGCGGCGCCCGTGTCGGCTTCGAGCTGCCCGGCTTCCGCCCGGCGGGTGTGAGGCGCCGCCCCGCGGCCCGTGCGTAGGGTTGAGGGCATGTGGCGCAACTGGGCCGGGGACGAGGGCTGTGCGCCGGCCGCGCACGAGCGCCCCCGCAGCGTCGCCGAGGTGGTTGCCGCGCTCGAGCGGGCCGCGACCGCGGGGCAGCGGGTCCGCGTCGCCGGCAGCGGCCACTCGTTCTCCGACGTCGTCTGCACCGACGGCCGCCTGCTCGGCCTGAAGCGGATGGACCGCGTGCTCGACGTCGACCGTGCGAGCGGGCTCGTGCGCGTCGAGGCGGGCATCACGATCAACGCGCTGAGCGCGGCGCTCGCGACGCACGGGCTCGCGTTCGAGAACCTCGGCGACATCGACGTGCAGACGATCGCCGGCGCGATCTCGACGGCGACCCACGGCACCGGCGCGCGGTTGCGCAACCTGTCCGCGCAGGTGGAGCGGATCGAGCTCGTGCTGGCGGACGGCTCGACGCTGACGTGCTCGGTGCACGACGAGGATCCGTCGACCTACCTGGCGGCGCGCGTGTCGATCGGCAGCCTTGGCGTGATCGCCGCCGTGACGCTGCGCTGCGTACCGTCCTTCACGCTGCGCGGCGTCGACCGCCCGGCCCCGCTCGCGGACGCGCTCGACCGCCTTGAGGAGCTGGGGGAGGCGAACGACCACTTCGAGTTCTTCGTCTTCCCCCACTGCGACACGGCGCTCACGCGCACGAACACGCGCGTCGACGAGCCGCCACGGCCGCGCTCGTCCGTCCGCGCGTACGCGGAGGACGTGCTGCTGACGAACCGCGCCTTCCACGCCTTCTGCCTCGCCGGGCGCGCGTTCCCGCGCTGGATCCCGCGCTTCAACCGCATGGTCACGCGCGCGGCGGGCACGAGCGTGCGGGTCGACCGCAGCGACCGCATCTTCGCCTCGCCCCGGCTCGTGCGCTTCACGGAGATGGAGTACGCGCTGCCGCGCGAGCGCACGGCCGAGGCCGTCCGGCGGGTGCTGGAGCTGATCCCCGCCCACGGCTTCCACGTGCCGTTCCCGATCGAGGTGCGGCTCGTCGCGCCCGACGACGCCTATCTCAGCCCGGCCCACGAGCGCCCAACCGGCTACGTCGCCGTGCACATGTTCAAGGGAATGGCGTGGGAGCCGTACTTCCGCGCCGTCGAGGCCGTCATGGACGAGTACGGCGGCCGCCCGCACTGGGGCAAGCGTCACTTCCAGACCGCCGAGACGCTGCGGGAGCGCTATCCGCGCTGGGACGACTTCCAGACGGTGCGGGCGCGGCTCGACCCGGACGGGCGCTTCGCGAATGCGCACGTGGAGCGGGTTCTGGGGCCCGTTCGCACGCCGCAGACCGGCCTAGTCTAAGGGTCGAGTCGAGCCTTAGGCATTCCCGGTTGATCGCCTTTCACGCGGGTGATTCAGCTGGCTCTCGCGCATCGCGAACGACAAGCGGCGGGACATCGGGCAGCAGCTCTGCGATCGCATCGCGCAGCACCGTGAAATCGTCGACGTTCTCCGTCAGGACCCCATATCCGCCCGCGAACGCACAGGCCGCGATCTGCACGTCGAGCGCCCACGCGGCGCGCTGCTGCGAACGGGTTCCCTTCCGGCGGTGATCGTTGGTCGGAGGATGCGGCACTCGCGCCAGCAGTCGCCCTGCCAGCAGGCCGCCCGTCGCGGCAAGCGGGATGACGCGGACGAGCGAATGCGTCAGCAGCGCGCTGAACCAGCCCATTCGCACGGCGAAGTCGGGATCGTGCTCCATGCGAGTGGCGATCCCGCGCGCGATCTCCTGAACGGTGGGGGCCGGGAGCAGGACCGGGGATCTCGCGCGCAGATGCGTTCGGAGCAAGTCGCGATGGCGTCCGCCGACCTGCGACGCGACGCTGGTGTCCCATGCCTCAGGCACCGAGCTCGTCCTCGTCGACGAGGCCGAGACGCCAGGCAAGAATCGCGTTGGTCGTCTCCTCGCCCGAGGGCATTCTGGCGCCTGGCGGGACCGGGACGGGGCGCATGATCGCCTCGCCGCGCACACGCGCGAGCTCCTCGATCGCGCGGTTGTCGTCATAGATCCTCGCGCCGTCGTACGCCAGGCGCACGAGCGCGTCGTTCGTGCTGGTGCGGTGCTGCTCGGCGTAGCGGTCGACGGTCTCGGCGAGGTCGTCGGGGACGCGCAGCGTCGTGCGCGCACCGGCGCGTCTCGGCGCGCGCGGCGCCGTGCTCGCGGTTGCGCGTGCTCTGCTTCGTGGTCTCGGTCTGCGGCGTGGAGGGGCCATCAAGGCTGAAGCTACCATGGCCGCCACGCTAGCGCATCAAATGATGCGTGTCTGTGGCCAGATGCAACAAATGTGCTGCAAATCCATCACAACAAGCACTGCCCCTCGCCGCGGTACGTCGGCACCGTCTCCACGACGCGGTCGCCCTCGATCAGGTGCAGCTCGGCGAAGCGCTCGCACAGCTCGCCTGCCTTCGCGTGGCGGAACCAGGCGCGGTCGCCGATTCTCAGGCCGTCCGCCGCCGCGCCGAGCAGCGGCGTCTGCACCTCGCCGGCGCCCTCGCGGCCGTCGAGCTTCAGGCCGGCGGGGAGGACGGGGCGGGGCAGGCGTGCGCGATCGCCCGCGCCGGAGGCGAGGTAGCCGCCGCCGAGCGCCGTGACGACGCCGCGGCCTGGCCGCCGCACGACCGGCAGCGCGAACAGCGCCGCCGGCAGCGGTCTGAAGCGCGAGTAGGCGTCGAACAGCGTCGGCCCGTAGAGGCCGGAGCCGGCGGCGATCTCCGTGACGGCCGACTCGGCGGCGGTCAGCTCGAGGCTGCCGGTGCCGCCGCCGTTGACGAGCTCGAGCGGCGCGATCGCCTCGACCGCCGCCACGATCGCCGCACGCCGCGCCGCCAGCTCGCGCGCCGAGGCGCGCTGCATCGCGCGCAGCGCGATCCCCATCAGCGGCTTGCCGGGCGGGCGGTCGCCGACGCCGGCGATCTGCGCCTCGTATGCCATCAGCCCGACGAGCCTGAGGCCATGCCGGGCGACGATCTCGCGCGCCAGCGCGGCAGCCTGCGCGGGCGCGTGCAGCGGCGAGCGCTTCGCGCCGACGTGGAGCCGGCCGCCGAGCGGGCGCCAGCTCGCGTCGACGTCGATGCAGACGCGGATCGGCTGGCCGCGCGCCGCGTCTCCGGCCCCGGGCGCCGCCGCACCACTGCCGGACGCCTCCCGAATCGCCGCTTCGATCAGCTCCAGTTGCGCGACGTCGTCCACCATCACCGCGATCCCGGCGTCGTCCTCGCGTGCCGCCAGCGCGCGCAGCGCCGCGCGGTCGGCGGTCGGGTAGGCGACGACGAGGTCGCGCAGGCCGTGGTCGGCGAGCCACAGCGCCTCCGGCAGCGTGAAGGCGAGCGTGCCGCGGAACCCGGGATCGGACGCCAGCGTCCGCTCGAGCAGCGCACGGCAGCGGATCGACTTGCTCGCGAGCCGGATCGGCCGCCCGCCGGCGCGTCGCAGCATGTCGCGCGCGTTCGCACGGAGGGCGTCGAGGTCGACGCAGGCGAACGGCGGATCGAGGTCCGCGGTCGCACGGTCGAGGCGGTCGAGAGCGGCGTCGGGAGCGGGCATCGGGCGACCCTACCGGCCGGCTGGAAGCACCGAGCCGTCCTGCCTGGGCGACCCTTCGAACGCGCCTTCTTCGCCGCACGATGCGACATTCCTCCTGCGCGATCTGTATTCTGCCGGCCTTCGCTTGTACCCAGCCGAGTCTCCGGCATCGCAAAAGCCGGGGAGCGGGGGAACCATTGAGGCCGGACGCACGGTCCTCTGGGGCGAATCGTCGCAAGTCCGCGACGTAGCGCTGCTCTTTCTGCGCGAGCCCGTCAGCTAACCCCGCAGGCGCCCGAAAGAGAAGGGGTTGCACCCGTGCCGTCCAGCTTCGCGCCGATCCGTCGGCGTCTGCGTTCCGTCATCGCGCTTGTCGTGCTCGTCGCGGCTTGCGTGCCCTCCGTCGCTGCTGCCGCGCAGCACATGGGCGACCGCGCGCTCCACAAGGGGGACCGCGGCCAGGACGTGCGCGTCCTGCAGGACTTCCTCACAAGAGCCGGCTTCACGACGCCGATCGCCGGCATCTTCGGCCCGCAGACGCTGAAGAACGTCAAGCGCTTCCAGCGCAAGCACGACCTCGAGGCGGACGGCGTCGTCGGCGCGGGGACGAACAGAGCGCTGCGCACGATCGCCGCGCGACGCGCGCGGGCCCAGGCGCACGCCGAGTCGGACGGCGGCGGTGCGCAGCACCTCGGCGAGCGCACGCTCAAGCGGGGCATGCGCGGCCAGGACGTGCGCGTCCTGCAGGACTACCTCACGCGGGCCGGCGTCTCGACGCCCGTCGACGGGGTCTTCGGCCCCGGCACGAAGGCCAACGTGCGGCGCTTCCAGCGCGCGCAGGGGCTCACCGCCGACGGTGTCGTCGGCCCCTCGACCGAGGGCACGCTGCGGCGTGTCGGCGACGGTGGCGTCGCCAACGACGACGGCGTCTCCGCCGATGCCCCGGTCGGTCGTGCGCGCCTGCTCGCGAACGGCACCGCGGTCGCCCCGTCGGACGCTCCCGCCGCGGTCAAGGCGGTCATCGCCGCCGGCAACCGCATCGCCACGAAGCCCTACCGCTACGGCGGCGGCCACGGCCGCTGGGAGGACGCCGGCTACGACTGCTCCGGCTCGGTCAGCTACGCGCTGCACGGCGGTGGCCTGATCGACACGCAGCTCAACTCGACGGGCTTCATGTCGTGGAGCTCCTCGGGCCGCGGCCGCTGGATCAGCGTCTACGGCAACGCAGGCCACGCGTACATGGTCGTCGCCGGCCTGCGCTTCGACACGAGCGGCGCGAGCCCCTCGCGCTGGCAGTCGGACATGCGCTCGTCGGACGGCTACGTGGTCCGCCACCCGCGAGGCTTCTAGAGCAGTGCGTCGCCCGCGAGGCGTCCCGAGTGCCACGGGACGCCTCGCGCCGTGCGCGGCCGACCAACCGGCGTACACGCGGACAGCGCGTCGTTAGCATCGATGCCATGTCCGCACTCGCCGATTCCTACGCCCTGACCGACGACCAGCTCGCCTTCCGCGACACGATCCGCCAGATGGTGCGCGAGCGCGTGGCGCCGCGCGCGGGGGAGATCGACGAGAAGGCCGAGTACCCGTGGGACCTGCGCGAGCTGTTCGCCGAGCACGACCTGTTCGGGCTGCCGTTCGACGAGGAGCACGGCGGCACCGGCACCGGCGCGCTGACGCTGTGCATCGCGATCGAGGAGGTCGCGAAGGGGTGCGCCTCGAGCGCGCTGATGCTCGCCGTGCAGGACCTCGGCACGCTCCCGATAAAGCTGTTCGGGACCGACGAGCTGAAGCGTCGCTTCCTGCCGAAGTGCGCCAGCGGCGAGTGGGCGCCGGCGTTCGCGCTGTCCGAGCCGGACGCCGGCTCCGACCCCGGCGGCATGAAGGTGCGTGCGGTGCGCGACGGCGACGAGTGGGTCGTCAGCGGCGCCAAGAACTGGATCA
>DATHEP010000166.1:0-4028 GCA_035318525.1 Conexibacter sp. | reverse complement strand
CGGCGCGAGGTGGCCGAGCGCATGATCGCCTTCCTCGTGCTGCTCTACGGGGTCTACATCCTTGCGATGGTCGTCTGCGGGGTCGGGCTGCGAATCGGACTGTTCCCCGGGCGGGCACCGTTCGCGATGACGGTCGTGCCGGCGATCGTGGGTCTCGCGGCGATCGTGATCGTGCTGCCGCTTGCGCTCGTCCCGGACGACTTCGAGCGACGCATCGAGCGGATGGCGCCGCGGCGGCCGCGCACGGCGCGCTGGCTGCGCCGGCTCGCGCTCGGGCCGGCCTCGATGCGCGGCGGCGTCCGTTTCGCGCTCGCGAAGGTGATCCGCCCGGACTGGGCGATGGTCGGCGCCGTCACGTGGTGGGCGTTCAACATCGCGATCCTGTGGGCTTGCTTCCACGCGTTCGGCGAGCCGCCGCCGACGGCCGTGCTTGTGCAGGCCTTCTTCGTCGGGATGCTGGCGAACCTGCTGCCGCTGCCAGGCGGGATCGGCGGCGTCGACGGCGGCATGATCGGTGCGCTGGCGGCCTTCGGCGTCGACACGGGCGTGGCCGTGCTGGCCGTCCTCTCGTATCGTCTGTTCTCGTTCTGGCTGCCGACCGTGCCGGGCGTGATCGCGTACTTCGGCCTGCGGCGGCGGGTTCAGGAGTGGCGGCGCCACCCCGCGGTCGCGTGAACCGCCGGGAGCGGCAGGGCACTATACTTTGTGAAGTAAAGGGAGTTCGAACGGAGCGCGAATGGCCAACGACCTCGACAACGTGATCATCATCGGCAGCGGGCCCGCGGGCTACACCGCCGCGCTGTACGCCGCGCGGGCGAACCTCGAGCCGCTTGTGATCGAGGGCTTCGCGTGGGGCGGCCTGCTGCAGCAGACGACCGAGGTCGAGAACTACCCCGGCTACCGCGACGGCGTCATGGGCCCGGAGATGATGCAGGAGCTGCGCGACCAGGCCGAGCGCTTCGGCACGCGCTTCATCACCGACGACGCGACGAGAGTCGAGCTGGTCGACGGCGGGATCCAGACCGTCTGGATCGGGGACGACGCCTTCCGCGCGAAGGCCGTCGTGCTCGCGATGGGCGCCCAGCACAAGAAGCTCGGCTCGCCCGGTGAGGACCTGCTGTCCGGGCGCGGCGTCAGCTACTGCGCGACGTGTGACGCGGCCTTCTTCAAGGAGCACGAGACGATCATCGTCGGCGGCGGCGACTCGGCGATGGAGGAGGCGATCTTCCTCGCGAAGTTCGCCGCCAAGGTGACGATCGTCAACCGCCGCGACGAGTTCCGCGCCTCGCCGATCATGCTCGAGCGCGCGAGAGCGGTGCCGAACATCGAGTGGCTGACGCCGTACGTCGTGGACGAGTTCGCGGCCGGCGAGAGAGGCGCGCTCGCGGTCGTGCGGGTGCGTCACGCGGAGTCCGGTGAGACGCGCGAGCTGCCCGCGACGGGTGCGTTCGTCGCGATCGGCCACGTGCCGCAGTCGGAGCTCGCGGCCGGGCAGGCGGAGCTGGACGAGAACGGCTACGTGAAGACGGCCGGCCACTCGACGCGCACGAACCTGTCCGGCGTGTTCGCCGCCGGCGACCTCGTCGACCACACCTACCGCCAGGCGATCACCGCCGCCGGCTCCGGCTGCAAGGCCGCGCTCGACGCCGAGTGGTACCTGCGCGACACGCCGCCGGACGTGGACGTGCGGCCGCCGGCGGAGTCGATCGAGGCGTAGCCCGATCGCTCGGAGCGGTAGCCGGGACCGCGCCGCGACGACTCCGGATGTCTGTAGATTGGCCTGCGAGGGGGGAACGGTGGGGGCCGACGGCAGCAAGCATCCGATTATCGGGGGACAGTGGCGGCACGAGGTTGCCGTGCGCATCTGCGAACTCGAAGGCCGGCTCGGCGAGGCGAAGGCTTCCGATGCCGCGGTGGTGGAGGCGCAAGTCCAGGCCGTCGCGGATGCGCTGGAGGTCGCCCAGAATGCGATCGTCTACGACCGCCGCAGGCTCCGGCGGATTCACCAATGGTGGACCGGGGCCGCCCTCACGTGCGCGTGGGAGTCCATCCACGTCGCCGAGGCCGGACTGGTCAAGATCAGCAGCCAGGAGAACCAGGAAGAGATGGTTCCGCGCCTGCGGGCCTGGCTGCAGCTCGTGCTGCCCACGGTCGACTACGTCCGACGCTACGAGGCGCTGTTCGACAGATGGGAGGGGGACAGAGACGTCGACGAGGTGCGGCTGCGACAGGCCTACCAGGCCGCCATCGCCGCCAACGTCGAGTGGCACACGAGCCTGCGCGCGTTTCGCAACGTGCTCTTCTACGTGGCGGGTGGGCTGCTGCTCCTGCTGCTCGCGCTCGCCGTCTGGCATGCGTTCGACCCGCACATCCTGCCCCTGTGCCCGGTGCGCGACGGGGCGAGCGAATGCTTCGGCGGCACGTCGCCGTGGCGCTCCGTCTTCGAGGTCGAGTCCGTCGGGGCGTTCGGTGGTCTGCTCGGCAGCACGTTCCTGCTCGCGAACCTTGAGAAGCCACCGACGCGTTACAACGTCCTTGCGCCGCAGATCGTGCTCAAGGCGGTGGCTGGCGCGGCTTCGGCACTCGTCGGGCTGCTGTTCCTGCAGTCGGGGGTGCTCGTCCAAACGGTGGGCGATAGCTCCGCGGCAGTGCTGCTCACGTACGCGATCGCGTTCGGCTTCTCGCAGCAGCTCGTCACGCAGCTGATCGACAAGCAGTCCGCGACGCTGCTCTCGCCGGGGGGGCGGGCGGGCGACTGACGCGGGTTGCCTGGCTAGAGCACGCTGAAGTCGATCTCGAGCGTCGGGTCGACGGCGAGCGCCGCCTGCAGTGACCCGGCGAGCGCCGCGACGAGCAGCTCGCGCAGTTGCTCGGCGCTCAGGTCGCGGTGGTCGAGCCAGTCGAGGCTGACCCCCTCGATGAAGCTGAGCCAGCCGACGAGCGCGGTGCGCAGGGCGGGCGAGGGCTCCGGCTGGTGCGCGACCCCCTCGGCGATCAGGCGCAGGAACTCGGCGCGGTCGCGGTCGCGGATCGCGCGCACCTCGGGGTCGGAGCCGAGCCCGGCGAGGTAGAGCGCGCGGAAGCGGTCGGAGGCCTCGTCGACGAACGCGAGGTAGGCGTCGAGCGTGCGGCGCAGGCGCTCGGCCGGCGGCAGCGCCGGGTCGGGCTGGGCGAGCTCCAGCAGGTCGTCGGCCTCGGCTCGGATCGTCGCGAGGTAGAAGCCGCGCTTGCTTCTGAAGTAGTAGTAGAGGAGGCCCTTGGCGACGCCTGCGGCAGCCGCGACGTCGTCGATCGACAGCTCGTCGTAGGCGTGTCTGGCGAACAGTTGGCGCCCGATCGCGAGCAGCTCGGCGCGGCGGTCCGGGCCCGGCTCGGCGGGGACGGGCGCAGGCGGGGGAGTGGGGATCGCGGCTGTTTCTTGACTTCCGTTCAAGACGCGCTCTATCGTACTCGGCATGAGCTTGAACGATGTTCAAACCGCTGTACCCGGTCCTCGGCCGGCCGCCGACCTGATCTCCTACGAGGACCTCTACGCGCGCTGGGAGCAGGGCAACTGGAGCGCGATGGAGCTCGACTTCAGCGAGGACGCACGCCAGTGGCGCGAGGAGATGACGGACTTCGAGCGAAAGGCCGCGCTGTGGAACTACGCGCTCTTCTTCTGGGGCGAGGACGCTGTCGCCGACAACCTCTCGCCCTACATCGACGCAGCGCCGCTGGAGGAGCAGAAGTACTTCCTCACGACGCAGCAGGTCGACGAGGCGCGCCACGCGGTCTTCTTCAAGCGCTTCATGCACGAGGTCTGCGGGATCGGCGACGGCACGATGGCAAGCGGGCTGCAGGCGATCAAGCCCGAGCTCACGTGGGGCTTCCGCAAGGTCTTCGACCGGCTCGACACGATGGCCGACGAGCTGCGCCGCGACCGCTCGCCGGGCAAGCTCGCGGCCGCCGTCACGCTGTACCACGTCGTCGTCGAGGGAACGCTCGCGCAGCCCGGCCAGCACCTCATCGAGAGCTCGCTGGAGGCGCTC
>DATHEP010000165.1:0-2567 GCA_035318525.1 Conexibacter sp. | reverse complement strand
GCTCCACCTCGTGGCACCAGAGCTGTCATCTCTCATTGACGCATACGCGGGAACTGGAACGACGTTCAGCGTCGCAGCGGGGAGGTTGTCGTATGTGTTCGGGCTGCAGGGACCGTGCCTGGCGGTTGACACAGCCTGCTCGTCGTCGCTGGTCGCGGTGCACCTGGCGTGTCAGAGCTTGCGTGCCGGGGAATGCCAGATGGCGCTGGCCGGCGGTGTCAACGTCGTGTTGTCGCCGCTGGCGACGATCAATTTCTGTCGCGCCCAGATGATGGCGCCCGATGGACGGTGCAAGACATTCGACGCCGCGGCCGACGGCTACGTGCGGAGCGAAGGCTGCGGCATGGTGGTGCTCAAGCGGCTGCGCGACGCGGTGGCCGCCGGTGACCCGGTGCTCGCGGTGGTGCGCGGGTCGGCGGTGGCGCAGGACGGGCGGAGCAGCGGGCTGACGGCGCCCAATGGACGGGCCCAGGAGGCCGTAATCCGTCAGGCGCTGGCGGCGGCGGGGGTGGCGCCGGCGGCGGTGGGCTACGTCGAGGCGCACGGCACGGGGACGCCGCTGGGCGACCCGATCGAGCTGCGGGCGCTCGGGGCCGTGCTGCAGGAGGGGGGCGGGCCGGCCTCGCCCGTGCTGGTCGGGTCGGTGAAGACGAATGTCGGCCACCTGGAAGCGGCGGCCGGGATTGCCGGGCTGATCAAGGTGGTGCTGGCGCTGCAGCACGGCGAGATCCCGCCGCACCTGCACCTGCATACGGTGAATCCGCATATTCCGCTGGCGGCGCTGCCGCTGGAGATTCCGACGACGCGACGCGCCTGGCCGGCGCGCGCCGACGGCCGGGTCGCGGGGGTGAGCGCGTTTGCGTTCAGCGGGACCAACGCGCACGTGGTCGTCGCCGAGGCGCCCCCGCGGCCCGCGGCGGACGCCGACGCCGACGCCGACGCGGGGGTGGGCGTGCTGCCGCTGGCGGCGCGCAGCGAGGCGGCGCTGCGCACGCTGGCCGGGCGCTGGGCGGAGGCGTTGACGACCGGCCCCGCCGCGTCGCTGCGGGCGCTGTGCCTGACCGCCGCGACGGGCCGCGCGGCGCTGCCGCACCGGCTCGCGGTGGTCGGCGACTCGCGCGCCGCGCTGGCGACGGCGCTGCACGCGGCGGCGGCCGGGACGCCGCATCCCGCCCTGGTCGCCGGCCGCAGCGAGGGCCGGCGGCCGCGCGTCGCCTTTCTGTTCACGGGCCAGGGCGCGCAGTACTCGGGCATGGGCCGCCAGCTCGCGGCGCAATTTCCGTGCGCCCGCGAGGTCCTCGAGGCGTGTGACGCCGAGCTGCGGCCGCTGTGGGGCGGCACGTCGCTGCTCGACGTGCTCTGGGGCGCCGACGACGGCCGGCTGCACGAGACGCGCTACACGCAACCGGCGCTGTTTGCGCTCGGCTGCGCCCTGGCGACGCTGTGGCGGCATTGGGGGGTGGAGCCCGATGCCGTCCTCGGCCACAGTGTCGGGGAGTATGCGGCCGCGTGGGTGGCCGGCGGGTGGACCCGCGCCGACGCGCTGCGCCTGGTCGCCGCGCGCGCGCAGCTGATGGACGCGCTCCCCGAGCGCGGCACCATGGCCGTGGTGTTTGCCGGGGCCGCGCCCGTCGCCGCCGCACTCGCCGCCGAGGACCCGCGCCTGGCGATTGCCGCCGTCAACAGCCCCGACATCACCGTCATCGCCGGGCCCGCCGCGGCCGTCACCGCCGTCGGCCGCCGGCTGCGCGCCGCCGGGATCGCCAGCCGGCCGCTGCGCGTCTCGCACGCGTTTCACTCGCCGTTGATGGACCCGGTGCTGCCGGCCGTCACCGCGCACGCCGCGCAGGTCGCCGCCACCCCGCTGCAGCTGCCCCTGGTGACCGCCGCCACCGCCGCCCTGCAGCCGGCCGGCACCGTACTCGACGCCGGCTACTGGGCGCGGCAGCTGCGCGCGCCGGTGCGCTTCGCCGACAGCATCGCCACGCTCGCCGCGCAGGGCATCGACGTGCTCCTCGAGATCGGGCCGCAGGCGACCCTGCTGCCGCTCGCCGCGCGCTGCCCCGCCGGCGCGCCGCTGCTCGCCATCCCCAGTCTCGTGCCCGGCCGCCCCGACCCCCATGTGCTCGCCGTCGGCGCCGCCCGCCTCGCCACCCGCGGCACCCCGCTCCGCTGGCAGGCCGTCCTCGGCGACCGCCCCGCCCCCAAACTGCCCCTCCCCACCTATCCCTTCGAACGCACCCGCCACTGGATCGATTTGACGCGCGCAGCAACGACCGTCACGCGGGCGCACCCGCTGCTGCACACCCGCATGAGCGGCGCGCCGCCGGTCGTGCAGTTCCAGTCGCGGATCGACCCCGCGCAGATTCCCTACCTTGACGATCATCGTGTCGGCGGTGCTCCGGTGATGCCCGCGGTGGTCTACATTGAGATGGCGGTCGCCGCCGCCGGCGCCGACCGCCACCGTACACGCCTGCACGATTTCATGGTGCATGCGCCGCTCGTCCTGAACGAAGCGCGCCCGATCACGATCGTGCTCGCGCCAGGGCCTGGTGGCTCGCAGAGCG
>DATHEP010000164.1:0-2526 GCA_035318525.1 Conexibacter sp. | reverse complement strand
GCGGCGCTGATCCGCACCGCGCTGGCGGAGATGGACGCGCACAACTACGCCGAGGCCCGCGTGCTGTTCGGCAAGGCGCACGCGCTGCAGCCGAGCGCACGCACCGAGCGCGGCCTCGGCACGGTCGAGTTCGAGCTGCGCCGCTACAACGTCGCGGCCGCGCACTTTCGCGCCGCCCTGGCCAGCGCCGTGCGTCCGCTCGACGAAGGCATGCGGCGCGAGGTGGAGCAGGCGCTGGCGCGGGCGATCAGCTACACGGGCACGCTGCAGCTGACGCTCGAGCCGGCCGGCGGCGCGTTGAAGCTCGACGGCGTGCGCATCGCGATCCCTGCGGGCGGTGCGCTGCAGCTCGACCTCGGCGTGCACGAGCTGAGCTACGAGCTCGCGGGCCATCAGCCCGCGCGCGAACGCTTCGAGGTGCGCGGCGGCGAGCAGAACGCGCTGCGCGTCGCGCTCGTGCCGCAAGGCCAGTCGGCGCCGGACGGTGCGCTCGCGGGTGACGGCGGTGGTGCGCAGCAGAGCTCGGGCGGCTTGCTCTCGCGCTGGTGGTTCTGGACGGCAGCCGGCATCGTCGTCGCGGGCACCGCGATCGGCGTGGCGGTGGCGAGCTCGGGCGATGCGGAGACCGAGGCGCCGCTGCCGGGCAACCTCGACAAGACCCAGAGCGTGCTGCGGGTGGCGCCTTGAAGCCGCTGCTCGCGTTGGCGTGCGCGCTGCTGTGTGCAGCGATCGGTGCGTGCACCGACACGGACGCGCGCACGCAGGTGATGCTCGAGATCGACGCCGACGCCGCGGTGCGTGTCCGGCTCGAGACCTTGCGCGTCTTGATCGACGTCTCCGACGACGAAGGCGAGAGCTGGGAGAAGCGCCTGACCCGTTCGTACGACTCCAAGGACGTCGGCGGCTGGCGCAAGTTCGAGTGGCCGGCACGGCTCGGGCTGGTGCCCGCGGACAACGCCGCCGGGCGCAGCTTCGCGGTCCGCGTGCAGGCGCTCGACGCGGACGGTGAGCTGTACGTGTGGCAGCAGGCGGTGGCCGCCTTCACGCCCGGGCACACCAAGCTGCTGGCGATGAGCCTGATCGACAAGTGCACGATCGCCGCGCTGCAGTGCGGTAACGCCAGCTGCGTCGGCACCGCCGGCTGCAAGACGTGCCGCGCGGGCAACTGCGTCGACGTCGAGCTGCTCGCGAGCTTGCCCGATTACGATCCCGACGCGAGCGGGAGTCTATTCGATGGCTCGGTCGCGTTCGGCACGGACGCAGGCCCCGACGCCGGCGGCGAAGACAGCGGTCCGGACGACGCGATGACTCCGCTCGACGCAGGTGACGCGCAGACGCCGCCAGACGACAGCGGCCCGCCTTCCGACGCCGGCGACGCCGCGGCTACCGACGCCGGCGACGCGAACGTACCGGCCCCGTTTGCGGTGATCGAATCGACGCCCAGCGCCGCGACGCCGGTGCTGGAAGACACTCACGGCGCCGTCTCGGTGACCTTCTCGGCGCCGGTCGATGCCGCGACGGTCACCGCCAACCGCTTCAAGGTCACGCACGAAGGCAAGCAGGTCGCAGGCGTGCTCGCGACCAGCGCGCGCGAGGCCAGCTTCACGCCCGACACCCCGTGGGTGCTCGCCGGCGCGTACACGCTGAGCCTGAATTCCTCGATCGAGGACAGCACCGGCCGAGCGCTCGAGACCTTCGAGCTCGGCTTCACGGTTCGTGACGGCGTGTGGAGCCGGCAGGCGCTGTTCGACGGGAACAACGATCCCGCGGTCGCACTCTCGCGCGACGGTCACGGCGTGATCGAGTGGCCGCGCACACCGACTGGCGGCGGCACGCCGGAGATCATGGCGGCGCGCTTTGCCCCGCCCGCCACGTGGTCGGCGCCCGAGCAGCTCAGCGGGCTCGGCGCCAGCGTCAGCGTCGCGGCGATCAACACGCGTCATCACGCGGCCGCCGTGTGGTCGGGCATCTCCGCCGGCCAGATCGCGAGCGTGTACACCAGCGGCCCGGCCTGGGTCGTCGGCACATCGCTCTCGCCCGGTTCCGATCCCGATGTGTTCCTGAGCGACAGCGACGAGCTGTTCTTCGTGGCGTCCGACACGATGAACAGCAACGCGCTCGCTGGCTTTCGCTTCACGCTCGGCGCGGCGAGCCCGGCCGCGATCCCGATCGGCGTCGGCCTCATCAACAACAGCAACGCGCAGATCGCCGTGGTCGGCTCGACCGCAGCGGTGGTGTTTCAGCACCTCGACCCGGGCGCCAACATCTCGGGCGTGATCGCCGGCAGCTTCGATGGGCCCGCGGCGAACCAGATCTCGACCGGCGGCGATAATGCCACCCTGCCGCAGGTGGCCACCAACGCCGCGCAGACCTCGGCGATGGCCGTGTGGTTGGAAGCCGCGGCCAGGACGCCCGCTCTTACGCGCGTGTGGGCCTCGCGCTTGACCACCTCCAGCGTCTGGAGCACGCCGGTGCCGCTGTCGCAAGGCGCGACGTCTGCGCGGGGACCGGTCGTGGCGGTCGACG
>DATHEP010000163.1:0-2056 GCA_035318525.1 Conexibacter sp. | reverse complement strand
TGGACGGCATCGTGCTCGGCTTCGGCGCGATCGGCATCTGCGCCGCGCTCGCGATCCACGCCTCCGGCGGCCGCGCGACCGTCGTCGAGCCGCACGCGGGCCGCCGCGCGCTTGCGCAGGAGCTCGGCTTCGCGACGTTCGCCGGCACCCATGAGGCGACGCGGCCGGCACCGCTCGTCGTCGACGCCGCCGGCACGCCGACCGCCTTCGCCGCCGGGCTCGAGCTGCTCGCCTGGAGCGGCACGCTCGTGGAGGTCGGCAACTTCGCGGACCTCGGCCCGATCCCGATCAAGCCGAGCGACATCTGCCTGCGCGACCTGCGGATCGTCGGCAGCGGCGAGACCTTCTACGAGGACTTCGCGCCGGCGATCGCGATCGTCTCCGACACGCCGATCGACCTGCCGCGCGCGATCACCGACGTGCACGAGTTCGCGGCGCTCGCCGACCCGAGCGACCTCTTCACCGTCCGCGCCGCCGGCAAGGCGCTGGTGGCGTTCGCATGAGCGGGAGCGCCAACGGCCACCGGTCGCTCGACGGCGCGCAGGTGCTGCTGCTGACGCCCTTCGACGACGAGGGCGAGATCGACGAGCGCTCGCTCGCGGCGCTGCTGGAGTACGTGATCGGCGCCGGCATAGACGGCGTCGTCGGGCTCGGCACGACGGGCGAGTTCTTCACGCTCTCGCTCGACGAGCAGGCGCGCCTGATGGCACTGATCGCCGAGCAGGTGCGCGGCAGGGTTCCGCTCACGTTCGGCATCGGCAACTCGGCGACGAGCGTCTCGATCGGGCTCGCGCGCCACGCGCAGGAGCTGGGCGCCGACTGCGTGATGCTGCAGTCGCCCTACTACTTCGCACACGCGCCGGAGGCGATCGACGCGCACTTCCTCGCGGTCGCGAACGCGACCGATCTGCCGGTGATGGTCTACGACGGCGCCGCAGGGATTGAGCTGAGCGTCGAGCGCGTGCGCTCGCTCAACGAGCGCGCGGCGAACATCCGCTACGTGAAGATGTCGATCCCCGACCCCTCGAAGGTCGGCGCGATGCGGGTGGGCGCGCCCGCGGTCGAGCCGCTGGCCGGCGACGAGCTGATGATGCTGATGGGCATGCGCCACGGGGCGATAGGCAGCACGGTCGGCTGGGGCAACGTCGACCCGGAGGCGATCGCGGGAATCCACCGCGCGTTCGAGGCCGGCGACCTGCCGGCGGCGCGCGCGTGGCAGCTGAGATCGGTCGTGCCGGCCGTCGGTGTCTGCATCACGGCCAAGAACGCCTACATACGCTGCTACAAGGAGATCCTCGCGGCCAAGGGCGTGATCGCCTCGCCGACGACCCGCCTGCCGCTGACCCCGCTCGACGAGATCCGCAAGGACGAGGTGCTGTCCGTCATGCGGGAACTGTCGGTGCTCTGAGGGGGCGATCGCCGTTCCCAACCCGGCGCTCGTTCTACTGGACCTCGACGGCGTCCTGGTGGACTCGCGGGACGCAATGGAGACGGCGTGGCGCGCGGTCCAGCACGACGTGGGCGTGACGACCCCGTTCGTCGACTACTTCCGCGAGATCGGCCGGCCCTTTCGCGACATCCTCGCGCGGCTGGAGCTGTCGGACCAGGGCGACGAGATCGAGCGCGTGTTCCGCGCGACGGCATTGCGCGAGGCGCCGCGCGTGCCGGCCTTCCCCGGAATCCACACCGCGCTCGCGCGGCTCGACAAGCGCAGCGTGAAGCTCGGCGTCGTGACGTCGAAGGCTCGCTCGCAGACGGCCTGGACGCTCGCCCAGTTCGATGTCGAGTTCGCGACCGTGCAGACGCCCGAGAGCCGCTACCCCGGCAAGCCCGCCCCGTTCCCGCTGCTCGTCGCCGCGAGCGAGGCGCAGGTTGACGTGCGCGACGCGGTCTTCGTCGGTGACATGGACGTCGACGGCGCGGCGGCACGCGCCGCCGGCATGCGCTTCCTGCACGCCGGCTGGGGCTACGGCGCGTGCCCCGACGGCGCCGAGCAGCTCCGCCGCCCGAGCGAGCTCGGCGAGCTCGGCGCGTCCGCATCGCTGGCGGCGTAGCG
>DATHEP010000162.1:0-4989 GCA_035318525.1 Conexibacter sp. | reverse complement strand
AACCTGTACTCGTTCCCCTACGCCTGCCTCGATCCGTGCAGAGGCGGCGAGCAGCCGTCCGCGGTCGAGTTCGCGAACGCGTTCGCCGACAGATACGGCAGCAGAATCATCAACACCTACCCGCTGCTCGGGTACGACACGATGACCGTGCTCGCCGACGCGATCGAGGCGGCCGGGAGCACGGATGGAGCGGCGATCGTGAAGGCGCTCGAAGAGGAGGGCGGGTGGCAGACGACGACCGGCGAGGTCGAGTTCAGCGCCCGCTGCCACAAGCCGATCCGCCGTCCCCACCCGATCGTCGAGTACCAGGACGGCAAGGCGAAGCAGATCGGGACGTTCCGTGCGACGGAGATCGCCGACATCGGGACCGAGAGTGGATGCTTCGACGAGTAACGGCAGCGCGACCGTCCTCGTAGCCCACGACGTCAAGGTGGCCTTCGGCGGCAACTGCGCGGTCGACGGGGTCTCGATGGAGGTCGGGCAAGGAGAGGTGCTCGGCCTCATCGGGCCCAACGGCGCGGGCAAGACGACGCTGCTGAACGCGCTCAGCGGACTCGTCCCGCTGACCGAGGGGACGGTCCGGCTCGACGGGTCGGCGATCGGCGACTGGACGCCCGAGCGCCGTGCCCGCCTGGGCTTGGCGCGCACCTTCCAGGACGTTCGCCTCTACAGCGACATGACGGTGCGCGAGAACATCGAGCTGGGCGCCCTTGGCGCGGGGGAGCGCGCCGGCGAGGCGCGCGCCCGCGCCGAGACGCTGATGGAGGCGTTCTCCCTGACCGCGCTCGCCGAGGAGCTCGCTGGCCGGCTTCCGCTCGGGACCCAGCGTCAGGTCGGCGTGGCGCGCGCCGCGGCGGGGGCCTGCCTGATCCTGGCGATGGACGAGCCGGCGGCCGGCCTCAACGACCACGAGGTCGAGGACCTGCTGCGGTCGATCCGTCGCGTCGGAGAGCTGAAGGGCTGCGGGATCGTGCTCGTCGAGCACAACATGCGGCTGGTGATGGAGGCGTGCGACCGCATCCACGTCCTCGATCGAGGGCGGACCTTGGCGATCGGCGCGCCGGCGGCGATCCGTCAGGACCCGCAGGTGATCGACGCCTACCTCGGTGCCTGAGCGATGCTGAGCGTCGAGGGCCTCGTCGTCGCCTATGGAGACATCCCAGTGGTCCGGGGCCTGTCGTTGCACGCCGACGCGGGGGAGATCGTCTCGCTCGTCGGCCCGAACGGGGCGGGCAAGAGCACCACGCTGCTCGCGCTCGCCGGCGTGCTGCCGGTTCGCGCCGGCGACGTCCGCTTCATGGGCGAGTCGATCGCGACGTGCAGCCCCGAGGCGCGCGTGCGCAAGGGGATGTTCCTGATCCCCGAGGGCGGCGGCGTGTTCGGCGGGCTGACCGTGGCCGAGAACCTGCGGCTCGCGTCCCTCGCGCACGGCAACGGGAACGGCCGCGCGAGCGCGGTCGAGCGCGCGCTCGAGCGCTTCGGCAAGCTGCGCGAGCTGGCGCAGCGACCCGCCCGCCTGCTGTCGGGTGGCGAGCGCCAGCAGCTCGCGATCGCGCGGGCGATGATCGTGCAGCCGAAGCTGCTGCTGCTCGACGAGCCCTCACTCGGGCTCGCGCCCCGTCTCGTCGATCGCGTCTTCGAGCTGCTGGACGAGCTGCGCGACGGCGGCACGACCGTGCTGGTGGTCGAGCAGAACGCGCTGCGCGCCGTCGAGGCGGCGGACCGCAGCTATCTCGTGCGGTCGGGCGGCGAGCTGGTCTTCAGCGGCACCGCCGCCGACTTCGAGCGGCACGCGGACCTCCATGCGAGCTACTTCGGCGTTAGGGACGCGCATGACTAGCGGGCCGAAGGACGGCGTCCACCAGCCGTGGGACGCGCTCGACACGCCGCGCTTCACCGGCCCCCGCACGTTCGCGCGGCTGCCGCACGTCCAGGATCTGACGGGCGTCGACGTCGCCGTCGTCGGCCTGCCGTGGGACGGGTCGACGACCTTCCGCTCGGGGGCTCGCTTCGGTCCGGAGGCGATCCGCTCGGCGTCGGCGATGCTGCGCACGTACAACCCCGCGCAGGGCGTGCACGCGTTCGGCGAGCTGTCGTGCGTCGACTACGGCGACGCCCCGACGGCGCCCGGGTACGTGGTGGAGTCGCTCGACCGCATCGGCGAGTTCCTCGCGCCGCTGGCCGCCGCCGACGTCGTCACCGTCGGCATGGGCGGCGACCACCTCGTGACGCTGCCCCAGTTGCGTGCCCTGGCCGCGCGGCACGGGCCGCTCGGGCTCGTCCATCTCGACGCCCACGCCGATCTCTGGGATCGCTACAACGGCCTGCCCTACGGGCACGGCACCGTGCTGCGCCGCGCCATCGACGAGGGGCTGCTCGAGCCCGCGCGCGTCGTGCAGACGGGCATGCGCGGCTCGCTGTACTCGCGCGAGGACGAGCGGATCGCCGCCGCCGCCGGCGCGACCGCGATCCCCTGGGAGGAGCTGGCGCAGATGACTCCCGCGGAGCTGGCGGCGGTCGTCCGGGATCGCGTCGGCACGGGGCCCGCGTTCCTGAGCCTGGACGTCGACTTCGTCGATCCGGCCTACTGCCCGGGCACGGGCACGCCCGAGGTGGGGGGCCCGACCAGCCATCAGGCGCTGCAGTACGTTCGTGCGCTGTCGGGCGTGGACTTCGTCGGCTACGACGTCGTCGAGGTGGCGCCCGCGTACGACTCGCGGGGCGCCCTCACGGCGCTGTTCGCCGCGACCGCCATGTTCGAGATGGTCTCGCTCGCCCGGCGGGCGTCGAGACGACTGGGCGCAGACGGCTACTAGTAGGGATTGGCGAAACCCCCACGGCGCGCGGGTTTCGCCAATCCCTACTAGGACGTCCGCGCCGACGACGATCTGCGGCTGCGCGCCTGCAGCGCCAGGTACAGGTCGACGCGGTCCGCTGTCTTGCCCAGGTCACGTCCCGTCAGCTCCTCGACGCGGCGTAGCCGGTAGCGGAGCGTGTTGGTGTGGACGTGTAGGCGCGCAGCCGTCGAGCGCCAGCGCGCGCCCTCCTCGAGGAACGTCTCGACGGTCTCCACCAGATCCGATCCGTGCGCGGCGTCCCAGCGCTCCACGGCACCGAGCACGGCGTGCTCGAAGACGCCGAGCAGCTCGCCGTCGATCACCCCGAGGATGAACTCGTGCGACTGCGCCTCCAGGTGCGTGCCGACCCCGCCCCCGGGCTGGCGCGACACGACCCGGACCGCGCCGATCGCGCCGGCGAGCGACCGCCGCAGGCCGGCGAGGTCGCTCGCGGCGGCCCCGGCGCCGAGCGCCGGCTCGCCCTCGACGGCCTGCAGATAACCGAACAGCGCGTTCGCCGCCTGCTTCGTGTCCCCGGACGCGGGCGCCTCGACGAGCGCCACGGCAGTCCCGTTGTGGACGCCGACGGTGTGGTCGAGATGGACGTCCTCGAGCGCGGCGCGCAGCGACTCCAGCGGCTGGTTCGTGGCGACCATGAAGAAGCGCGCCGACGGGTCCAACCCGAGCGTGCGCAGCCGCGCGTCGATCTGATCGCTGCGCAGCAGGCCGCCGGCCAGCAGTTCGACGAACTCCTGCGACACCGGCAGCAGCGCGTCGCGGATGCCCTGCTGGCGCACCGTCTCGACGGTCGCGTAGGCGACCAGCTCGTCGATCGCGTCGCGCACCTCGTCGGGCATGCCGGCCTGGGGGGCGAGCACGAGCAGGGCCGGGCCGCGCGCGCGAACCGAGATGCTGAAGGCGCTCGCCCGGTCGCTGATCTGGAGCGGCAGCGTGCCGTTGCGCAGCGCCGCCGACGCGGTCTCGAGCTCGGCGTCCGTCGGCTGCTTGCCGACGGACGCGACGAGCTTGCCCGACGAGGTGACGATGCTCGACTCCAGGTCGCTGCCGGCCCGGAACGCGTTCAGCAGGCTGCGGTAGCCGTCCCGGCGCTCGCCCGTCAGCGCGTCGAGCAGGCGCTGGGTGCGCCGGGCGCTGCGCCGCAGCGGCCCCTCGCGCTCGACCGCGAGATGGGTGCCGACGAAGTCGTCGAGCTCGGCGAACGAGACCGTCTCCGGGATCTCCAGCAGCGGGAGCGCCGAGGCCTCGCAGGCCGCGATCAGCTCGGGCGGGACCGCCGGATGGGGTGTCCCGATCCCGAAGCCGACGGCGGCGACGTCCTGGCTCGTCAGCTGCCCGATCCACGACCTCGCGTCGGTCCATTCGAGCCATAGCCCGTTCGTCAGGACAAGCTCGCCCTCGGACAGGTAGCGCGCCGGATCGGGTAGGTCCGAGATGTGCGTGCTCCACACCGGACGCCCGTCGTTGTCACCCCCGGCGCGGATGGAGAGCCGGAAGTCGGAGTGAGCGACAAGATCACTAACTCGCACCGCCAGAACTGGAACTTTACACGATGGATTGAGGGCTCAGGGGTGGGCTACGCTCGCGCCGTGTCACTCCCGGGTCGTCCGCTTCGCTCGCCGACATGACCGACCTGCTGCAGTCCGCGGTCGACACGCTGAGCATCGGGGGCCTGTTCGCGATCATCGCGCTCGCGCTGGCGCTGCTGTTCAGCGTCATGAACCTGATGAACTTCGCCTATGGCGAGTTGATCATGGTCGGCGGGTACACGATGTACTTCACCCGCGACCTGCCTTGGCCCGCGATGGTGGTGGCGGCGATCCTGGCGGTGATCGTCGCCTCGGTGCTGCTCGAGCGCGTGGCCTTCCGGCCGCTGCGCGGCGCCGAGCCGCTGACGCTCCTGATCTCCTCGTTCGCGGTCAGCATCGGCTTGCAGAGCGCCGCACGGATGCTCGCCGGGGCGAACCCGAAGGGCCTCGAGCCGTTCCCCGCGCTGAACGACGTGATCGTCATCGGCAGCGTCCGCATCCTCGCCCTCGACGTGGTCATCATCGGCACGACGATCGCCGTGCTCGTGGGGATGATCTACCTGCTCGAGCGCACGGACCTCGGCATGATGCTGCGCGCGTCGGCC
>DATHEP010000161.1:0-2347 GCA_035318525.1 Conexibacter sp. | reverse complement strand
CCGCTCTGCTCGTGTGGGTCCTCGGGGACGCCTCCCCGGCGGCCGAGGCGTGCTTCAGGCCGACCGGCGGTCCGTGCGGAGCCGTGACGACGCTCCAGGCGGGGGAGACGCATTTTCCCGTCGCGGCCATCGGAACCGGCGGTCATGCCGTGGCGCAGTGGTCGCAGGGCCTGAGCCCGGGCGTCGCACGCGCGCGCTTCCGGCCGACCGGGGGAGCGTTCGATGACGCGGTCGACCTGACCTCCGGCCTCAATGTGCTCGTTCCTCATGACGCTGCGGCCGTCGACGCGCTTGGGCACGCCGTCATCGTGGTCAACTCGTTATCAAACGATCCGCCGAGCACGACCACGGCATTCGTGAACGACTCGGTCCCGCCGGCCATTTCGTCGCTCGCCGGACCGGCCGGCGGCTCGCCGGGCCAGTTGCTTGCGTTCGGCGGCGAGGTCTCCGACGTGTGGGGGCCGGTCAGCTCGACGTGGGCGTTTGGCGACGGCGCGACCGCGGCTGGCCCATCCGCCGGCCACGCGTACGCCGCGCCGGGGTCGTTTGTGGCTTCGCTCGCCGCCACGGACGCCGCCGGCAACTCCGCCACGCGGTCGGCGCTGGTCGACGTCGCGGCGCCCGACGAGACTCCGCCGCGCATCCTCTCCTTCGGGATGACACACACAACCTTCGCCGTCGGGCGCGGGCGCACTCCCCTCTCGGCGCGCCGCGTGCCCGTCGGGACCAGGTTCCGATTCCGTGTGAGCGAGGCAGGGTCGGCGGCGATAGCGATCCAGCGCAAGCGGGGCAGACGGTGGAAGAAGGTCGCGACCCTGCGGCGGACGGCGCGCGCCGGAACGAACTCCGTTGCGTTCAGTGGACGCCTCGACAAGAAGGCCTTGCGAGCCGGCGGGTACCGCGCCGTGCTCACCGAGACGGACGCGGCGAAGAACAGGTCGAAGCCGCGCCGGCTCGGCTTCCGGGTCGTTCGCCGTTGAGCCGCGCTCGCACCCTCAACCAGATCGTGATCGACACTCTCAAGGGCAGTCTGCTGGTCGAAGACGTGATGTAGCGCGGCGGCGGCTCGCTTCGCCGCGAACGCCCCGCGGTCGCCGTGACGGTGGAGTGAAACGCGACTAGACGCCGGCAGTTGCGCGGCACGCGCAGCCCGTCTACGGTCGGCGGGTGGCCCGTACCTGCGCCGTAGCAGCCGCGCTCTGCGCTGCGATTCTGGTCGCGCCGACTCCCGCCGCTGCTCGCACGCGGGCGCTCGACGTTGCCCTGCCGAGCCCCGGCGACGTGACCCTGATGCACGTGGAGTTCAAGCGCAGCGTGACGAGCAAGCGCCGGCTCCCGCGCTTCCGGCCGCTCAGCGCGAGCGCCCTCCGCATGGTGCGACACGCGAGGGTCGCGGTGATCGGCTCGTTCATGCGAACGAGCCCCACGCGCGTGATCGGCTCGGTCGTACTGCTCCGAGCCAAGGGCACGCGCGGGGCGGTCAGCGCGCGGCGGTCGCTCCGCGTGGTGGTCGGTGGGCCGGTCGCGTCGATCGTGACGCAGCGAAATGTGCTGCGCCGTCGCGCGCCGAGATCAGCCGGCGCCCGTGCGGCGGGGGGCGAAGCGCCGTTGTTCTGCGCGACCAACGAAGGGATAGTCGACGGCGCCTATCGGAGTTACGACCATGGTGAGTTCCTGGGCGTGGATTTCGGGGGCTACAGACTGAAGTCCGAGGTGCGCTACGAGCCTGATGTGCCCGCGCTCGCCTACGGCCTCTACTGCGATGTGTACAGGCCCGATCTGACACCGCTTCTAACGGCGATCGGCTCCCGGTTCCCGGTGAGCTGCACGTTCACGGGGACGTACATCGGCGCCGCGACGGACTCCGGGGGCAATGTGCTGACGGAGCCGTCATTCGTCTGGGGCCTCCAGTGCAGCAAGACGATCGACGAGCTCGCCCTCGTCGTGTACGAGGGGTACGTGAAGTACTGCGAGGACGCCGCGGACCGGCCCTGCTCGATCACGACGACGACAACGCAGCGCGACACCGCCCTCTTCCAGTACCGGCTGCCGGCCAACATGGACTGGTCCGTCACCATCGGCGGCGATCCGCCGCTGATGCGGGGCGGCAAGATCGACCTCGTCATCGACCTCGCGAATGGTGGCCAGGTGCGCGACGAGCAGGTCATGTAGCCGGCCGTCGCTAGCCTGCGGCGGCTGTGCAGCCGATCAACCTCTACAGCGACACGCAGACCCGGCCGACCGACGCGATGCGCCAGGCGATCGCCTCCGCCGAGGTTGCCGACGAGCAGCGCGGCGCCGACCCCACCACGAACCTGCTTCAGGAGCGCGTGGCGGAGCTGCTCGG
>DATHEP010000160.1:0-2019 GCA_035318525.1 Conexibacter sp. | reverse complement strand
CGGCGGCCGTCGGGCTCGACGACCTCGATGTCCTTGCCCGAGCCGGCGGCGTGGGCCTTGAGGTCGAAGTCACCGCGGTTGGCGATGCCCTCCAGCTCCGACCAGCCGATCGGGAACAGGTACTCGACGTCGCTCGTGCCGGACGAGTAGTGCGACAGCTCGTCCTGCTCGTGCGCGCGCAGGCGCAGGTGGTCGGGCCGGATCCCCAGCTCGGTGTACCAGCGCTCGCGCTCGGCGAGCCAGTGCGCGAACCACTTGGGCGCCTCGTCCGGCGGCACGAAGTACTCCATCTCCATCTGCTCGAACTCGCGCGTGCGGAAGACGAAGTTGCCCGGGGTGATCTCGTTGCGGAACGACTTGCCGATCTGCGCGATCCCGAACGGCGGCTTTCTGCGGGAGAACTGCAGGACGTTCTTGAAGTTGATGAAGATCCCCTGTGCCGTCTCGGGGCGCAGGTAGACGGTCGCGCCCTCCTCCTTCACCGGCCCGACGGTCGTCTCGAACATCAGGTTGAAGTCGCGCGCCTCGGTGAGGTCGCAGTCGGGGCCCTCGCCCGGGTGCTTCGACGGCTTCTGGCCGCACTCGAGCTGGTCGAGGTGGTCGGCGCGGAAGCGCTTCTTGCAGGTGCGGCAGTCGACGAGCGGGTCGCTGAAGCCGGCGAGGTGGCCGCTCGCCTCCCACACGCGCGGGCTCTGGATGATCGCGCTGTCGAGCGCGACGATGTCGTCGCGGTCCTGCAGCATCGCGCGCCACCACTCGCCCTTGACGTTCGTCTTCAGCAGCACGCCGTAGTGGCCGTAGTCGTACGTCGAGCCGACCCCGCCGTAGATCTCGGAGGAGGGGAAGATGAAGCCGCGCCGCTTGCACAGCGAGACGATCTTGTCCATGGTCACCGCGTCGGCCATCGGCGGCGGACTCTACCCGCCAGGGTGGCGGCGACGCCGAGCCGGGGCTTGGCACTCGCCACCGAAGAGTGCCAGTCGAGCGGCTATGCTTTCCCTGCCATGCCGATCTACGAGTACCGCTGCGACAAGGGACACACCTTCGAGGTGATCCAGCGCATGAGCGACGATGCGCTCGACAGCTGCGAGACGTGCGAGGCACCCGCCGTCCGCGTCCTGCACGCGCCCGCGGTCCACTTCAAGGGCTCGGGCTTCTACAACACCGACTACGGGACGAAGAAGCGCGCGCGGGAGAAGAGCGCCGCCGACAGCGCGAGCAACGGCAGCGGCAGAGGCGGCGAGGGCAAGAGCGGCGACAGAGGGTCGAGCACCGCGAAGCCCGCGTCCGACGGCGGCTCGAAGAAGGCCGACGCGGGCGCCACGAGCAGCGCCGCGTAGTCAGCCGTCGAGCAGTCTTCGCACGGCCGCCTGCTTCTCCGCCTCGTCGACGACGAGACCGGAGCTGCCGTCGGGCAGCGTCGCGAAGCCGGAGGGCTTCAGGATCTCCACCGGCGGCGAGCCGCTCGTCCCGGCCGCGGCGAAGAAGCCGAGCAGCGTCGGGCCGCCCATGTCGGTGCGCAGCGTCTTCGGCGTGTACCAGGAGACCCACGGCAGCCTCACGAACGTCGTCGGCGTCAGCAGGCGCCCCTTCATCGCGGTCAGGATCTGCTGCTGGCGGCGGGCGCGGGTCAAGTCGTCCTCGGCGGGGTTGCAGTCGTTCTTGCGCGTGCGGGCGAGTGCGAGCGCCTGTCTGCCGTTGAGGTGGCTCTCCCCGGCCGGAAGGTTGAGCGTCACACCACCGTTCCTTTGGCCGCCGTTGATTCTGGCGCAGACGCGGCCTGTTCTGACGTCCACGCCCCCCAAGGCGTCGATCAGCTTCGGGAAGTGCTCGAAGTCGACCTCCATCACGTGGTTGATCGGCGTGCCGAGGTACTGCTCGACTGTGCGGATCGTCAGCGCGGTGCCGCCGAACGCATAGGCGGCGTTGATCTTCTGCTGGCCGTGGCCCGGCACGTCGACGATCGTGTCGCGCGGGATCGACAGGCGGGCGTTGGCGCCGCCGCCGATCCGCCACAGC
>DATHEP010000159.1:0-8564 GCA_035318525.1 Conexibacter sp. | reverse complement strand
CAACACGATGCGCGAGATGCGATGGTGCTGGCACCTTGTCAAAGACGGTTTGGTCGTTTCAATATGCGTGTGGTAATTGCAATCTTCCTCTTACGTATTATGAGGTGTTCAAGGCCTCCGGATGGGTCAAGGGTGCGATGTCCTGCCCGCACTGCGCCGAGCGGTTCCAACCTCGTGGCGCGGCGCGCCTCGACGAGGTACCTGTCCTCGATCAGATCCGCTGCCGGTGTGCAAGCACGCTGCGCGACCAAGTCCACTCTCCGCCGCTCATTCCGGTATCGCTCGATGGACTTCGGTATCCGGACATTGAGATCGGGACGGGACGACAGATGTTTCAGGCCTCAGCCCTGCGGAAGCACGGGCTGTTTACTACTGGGGCCTTCTTCTCGACGCGGAACCTCGCGGTCCTCGCTGCGCTACATATGGCCATCGCGGCCGAGCGCGATGATCAGGTTCGGCAAAAGCTGCTGTTCGCCTTCACAGCGATCCTCACGCGGGCGTCCAAGCGTTACCAGTGGCATCCAAAGCGTCCTCTCAACGCAGCCAATCAGAATTATTACATTGCCCCGGTATTCTACGAGTGGAACGTGTACGAGCTCTTTGATCGTAAGGTGAAGGCCAGTCTGCGATCAGATGCGTTCATCGAAGCTGAGATGCGGGGGCGCGGATTCCGGGCACGACCGACGTCCCGCTATCGCGTGTGCTCCGCCGATGCGTTGGATCTCGCCAACGGCTCTGTCGACTATGTCTTCACGGATCCTCCGTTTGGCAGTCAGATCTTCTACAGTGACATGAATCTGTTCCAGGAGGCATGGCTGGGGACCTTTACCAACGAGGAGCACGAGGCGGTAGTGGACCGGTCCCGGCGAGGATCTTCGCGACGGTCCCCTCAGCGGTACGAATCAATCATCGTTGGTGCTCTGCGAGAGTGCGGACGCGTGCTGAAAAGCGGTGGTTGGCTGTCCATGGTGTTCTCCAACTCCAGCGGTGACATGTGGACGCTCGTCCAACGCGCCATCCACGCATCGGGGTTTGTGCTCGAGCATGTGACGTTGCTCGACAAGGGCCAGCGGTCCGTCAAAGGTCTGACGAGTGGCTTCGAGAACGTTGTCACCGCTGATCTCATCCTTACAATGCGTAAGGCAGGATTGACAGACTCCAGAGTGCTCCAAGAGCCTCCGCGGGGAGCACTGGAGCGGGCTATCCTCAACGCGCTTCGTCAGCCCGGCCCGCTGACGCCGACTCATGTGTATTTGTGGGTCGTAACCGAGTATTTGCGCAACGAGTGGCGAGTCGATGAGGTAGCCGTCAAGACGATTCGCGACGATGTCGCCGCGCGCGGATACGACCTTGATCCTGCGACAGGCGTTCTGTTCGCTGGTAGGACTATCGCGGTCTGAGCATCCAGCCGCGACGCGCCTGCTGGAACTCGACCAGTTCGGGGTTGAGGAACAGTCGTGTCGCAAACGGGCGGATCCACGTAAAAGGGATCTTGGGGTTGTTCGGGAGCGCCACATCGTTGGCTTGGCATTGCTGCATGCGCAGTTCTAGGTGATCGATGATGTCCCGCATGTCATTCCCCTCAACCCGATAAAGACCAGCAAGCTCCTCATAGACGTCGAAGATCGCGAACAACCAGAAGTGGGCCTGACGAAAACGGGTGATTACCGTGGGAGAGACGTAGCGGCTCGTCGGGAAGTTGATCGATCTCCGCGTGTCGAGTCGCGTGCTCTTGATTTCCACCTCCTCGCCTTGATGTGTCCGGCCGTCAGCGCCGCCACGGTCGCTGACCCAGATGATCGACGCTTGGGCGCACGCCTGTGCCTCGCGTAGGAACGCGTTGTCCGATGGCTTGTCGACTCCGACCTCGTCGCGGAGGACGCGATAGCCGGCGAGGATCTGCTTGCGTGCGCGCTCCAAGGCCTCGCGACATCTCGGATCTGTGAAGTCGATCTCCATCGTCTACGAGATATTCCGCTTCGCGCTCGCTGCCCCTTCTCTCTCCCGTGTCGCGCACTTGACACTTCGCGCGTCGCCGGGTGAGCAGACGGGGGACCTGCGCTGGCGGAAGCTGAACGCATCGAACGGCGAGCACACCGCTCGCCCTCAAGAACCGGAGGGTTCCCATGCGTTCCACCATCACCAGCCGTCGTCCGTCCGCCTCCTTCGTCCTCGCGATCGTCGCGCTGTTCGTGGCCTTGGGCGGGACCGGCTATGCAGCCGCCACGCTGAGCGGCAGAAGCATCCAGAGACGCAGCATCCCCGCCAATCGCGTGATCCCGAACGCACTCGGCGGGAACCAGATCAACGAGTCGAAGCTCGGCGTCGTGCCGGCCGCGAGAGAGTCCCTCACCGCCCAGACGGCGGCGAGCGCCACGACCGCGGCGAGCGCGACGACGGCCGAGAGCGCGCAGAGCGCGACGAATGCGCAGAACGCGCAGAACGCCGTCAACGCGCAGAGCGCCCAGAGCTCGCAGGACTCGCAGAAGCTCCAAGGCCGCGACGCGACGTCGTTCCTGGCGAACAGCGTGCGGGTCACCGCGACCGCCGTCACGGTCGCCAACGGCAGAGCCGACACGGTGAGCGTCTCCTGCAACGTGAACGAGAAGGCCATCGGCGGCGGCGCCGCCATGCTGCAGACCAACGGCGACCCGACCGAGTTCGACGCGCAGCTCAACGCGTCCTACCCGCTTCCCGGGACCAGCGGCACGAACAACATGACCGGCTGGCGTGCCGTCGGCCGCAACACGACCGGAGACGGCAACCGCCTCCTCCGCGTCTACGCGGTCTGCGTCCCGAAGACGGCGTAGCCGCACCACCCCGGCGGCTGCACCGGCGGCTCCCTCGGCTTCGGCCGGGGGAGCCGCTTCGCGTTCAGCCGGCGCTCCACACGGTCACCGACTCCCGCCGCCCGCGCAGCTCGACGGCCCCATGGCGCCGCAGCCCCTCGGCTGCGGCGCCGAGCTGTGCGTAGGTGCTGTCGGACAGGAACAGCCGCGCGGGCGGGTCGGCGTCGCGGCTCAGCGCCTGCAGGCGGGCCGCGACGTTCGTCGCGTCGCCGACGGCCGCGTACTCGACGCGGCGCTCGGAGCCGACGAGGCCCGACATCACGTGGCCGCTGTTGAGGCCGATGCCGGCGTCGAGCGGCTGCTCCGCGAGCCGCTCCTCCAGCAGCCAGGCGTTGAAGCGGGGGAGCGCCTCGTCGAGGATCGCGCGCGCGGCGCGCAGCGCCTGCTCGGCGTGGTCGTCCTGCGGCAGCGGCGCGCCGAAGACCGCCATCACGCCGTCGCCCTGGTAGGAGACGACCGTGCCGCCGTGTGCGAAGACGGCGCCGGAGATCGCCTCCAGGTAGCGGTTGAGGACGGCGATCACCTGCTCGGCGTCGAGCCGCTCGGACAGCGACGTGAAGCCGCGCAGGTCGCAGAAGAGGACGGTCGCCTCCAGCCGCCGGCTCTCGAGCGTGGGGACGGCGTCGTCGTCGGGCAGCAGCTCGGCAGCGACGTTCGGCGGCACGAAGCGCTCGAACGTCGTGCGCAGGCGTCGCCGCACGCGCACCTCGAACAGGTAGGTGAGCGCGACCGCCCCGATCGTGCCCAGCAGCAGCGCCAGCAGCGGTGCGGCGACCGGCACGATCGTCCCGCCCTCGAACGCGAGCTGGGCACCGCCGAGCAGCGCGGCCGCCCCGAGCACGCCGGCTCCAAGCGCCTGCCCGAGCGCGCGCGTCGGCGATCCGGCGAGCGTGGCCAGCGGCGCGAAGAGGCCGGCGGTCAGCACGAGCAGGATCGCCACGAATGCTGAGGCGTCGCGCAGCGGGTAGCCGTCGAGGACGGTCTGGATGGCGTTGGCGTGGATCTCGGCGCCCGGCATGAGGTCGCCGCCCGCCGGCGTCGGATGGACGTCTTGCTGCGCGAGCGCGGAGACGCCGACGACGACGATTCGACCTCTGAGCGCGTCACGGTCGAAGCGGCCGCTGGCGACCCGCCAGAAGGGGATCGTTCGGACGGTTCCGGCCGGTCCGGCGTAGTCGATGGGGCGTGTCGGCGCGGCGGGTGAGCCGCCAGCGGCGATCACCGAAAGAGCTGGAACGCCCGTGACGCTTCCTTGCATGCGGCGCCAGATGCCGTCTCCGTCGACTGGGACCAACGCGGTCCCGACTCGACCTCCGCGAGCCTCCAACCGGCGGGCCCCGCCGATGATCGCCGGCTCGCCGTCCTCGTAGCGCTCCGTTGTGCTCAGGACGACGCGGCGATCGGCGGCCGCGTCGAGCAGCTCGCGATCGTCGCGCCGACCTCGCGGCTCGGAGAACTGGACGTCGTACGCGATGCCTCGAACGTTCGCCGCGAGCAGCCGTCTGATCGTCTCCGCATGAATCCATCGCGGGAAGGGCCATCGGTATGGCAGGCGGCCGAAGGTGTCCTCGTCGATCGCGACGACCGCGACGTTCGGCGGCTCCCGCTGCTCGCCGCGCACCGAGAAGCGGGCGTCGATGAGGTCGTGCTCGGGACGGTCGAGCGCTCCGCTCGCCGCCAGCCCGCCGGCCGCCCCGGCCGCCACGAGCCCCACCGCGAGCGCGCGCAGAAGACGGGCAGGGGGGCGCCGCGGCATGGCGGGAGTGTCGCGCATTCGACACACCGTGTGCCGTGTCTGCGACAGTGCTGCGGCGTGGGTCGCGCGAGACTCACGTCATGTCGCCCATGCAACGTCACCGCATCGCCGTCCGTCTCCTCGTCACGCTCGTGCTGCCGGCGCTTGTCGCCGCGATCGCCGCCGGCGTCGTGCGCGGCGCGCCCGGCGAGCGGATCGAGACGATCGCCGGCGGCGGCACGGGCGGCTTCGGGGGCGACGGCGGCCCTGCGACGAGCGCGCTGCTGACGAGTCCGTCCGACGTCGCTCTGCTCGCCAACGGCGGGTACCTGATCGCCGACACGTCGAACAACCGCATCCGCCGAGTGGACGCGGCTGGCGTCATCGCGACGGTCGCGGGGGCCGGCCCGGCGGTCGGTGCGGCCGGCTCGTTCGCGGGCGACGGCCTTGCGGCGACGGACCCCGCGGTGCGCCTCAACCAGCCGCGCGGCGTCTCGGCGCTTCCCAACAGCGGCGGCGGCTTCCTGATCGCGGACACCGCCAACAACCGCATCCGGCGCGTCGACGACGGCGTCATCACGACCGTCGCCGGCATCGGCTCCGCGACCTTCGGCGGTGACGGCGGCAACGCCAGAACGGCCTTCCTCAACCAGCCGGGCGGCGTCGCCGCGCTCCCCGGTGGCGGCTTCCTGATCGCCGACACCGCCAACAACCGCATTCGTCAGGTCGACACGAGAGGAACGATCACGACCGTCGCAGGCGGCGGGCTCGGCGGCGACGGCGGCCTCGCCACGCAGGCGTCGCTCAACGCACCGGCGCGCGTCGCGGCGCTCAGCGGCGGCGGCTTCCTGATCGCCGACACGGGCAACAACCGCATCCGCCGCGTCGACCTTGACGGGACGATCCGCACCGTCGCGGGCACGGGCACGGCTGGCTTCGGCGGCGACGGCGGACCCGCCGGCAGAGCGCTGCTGAACGGGCCCGAGGGCGTCGCGGCGCTCGACGACGGCTCGATCGCGATCGCCGACTCGACGAACGAGCGCGTGCGCCTCGTCGGCGTGAACGGGACGATCCGCACGCTCGCCGGCACCGGTACGCTCGGCTTCTCCGGCGACGGCGGCGACCCCGAGGCGGCGCAGCTCTCGCATCCCCGCGCGGTCGCGCCCGACGGCTCGCGCACGCTGATCGGCGACAGCTTCAACCACCGCGTCCGCCTCGTCACGGGCACGCCGCTCGCGAGAGGCGACGAGACGCTGAACCCGACGCCGCCGCTCGGCGTCTCGCCGCCGGTGCTCGGCAAGAGCGTCGTCGCGAAGCCGCGCCTCGGACGTGTGCTCGTGCGCCTGCCCGGGACGCTCAGATTCGTGGCGCTCGAGTCGATCTCGAACCTGCCGATGGGCAGCGAGCTCGACGTCGGCGACGGCAGCGTCGTGCTGTTCTTCACGACGAACGGGCAGGGCAAGCGCGCGAAGGCGATCGCGACGGGCGGCAACCTGATCCTCAACCAGCCGGCCGAGTACGACCGCGGCCAGCGTCCGGGCGAGCTGATCCTGTCCGGCCGGCTGCGAGGGTGCAGGACGCAGGGCGCGGCGGTCCAGCCGGCTTCGGCGTCCGGCGCGGGGCTGCTCGCGCGGGCCGCCGCGCCGCGCGCTCAGGCGAGCACGCGAGCCAAGTCGGGCCGCAGACTGAAGGTCCGCGCCCGCGGCCGGATCCGCACGCGTGGCCGCTACGGCGCCGCCACCGTCCGCGGCACGCGCTGGTCGACGATCGACCGCTGCCCGGAGCACGTGCGGCCGGGGACGCTCGTCGTCGTCTCGAAGGGCAAGGTCGCCGTGCGCTCGTTCGTGCTGCGCAGAACGGTGCTCGTGCCCGCTGGCCAGCGCTTTCTCGCGCCGGCGAGACGCGGCTGAGCGAGCGTCGTCCTGCCGTGAGCTCGCAGGACGACCGCGGAGCAGGACGGCTGGAGCGGGGAGCGGTCGTCAGCCGAACGTCCCGCGCGCCCGCTTCGCGAGCGCATCGGGGTCGAGGAGCGTCGTGCGCCCGCGTGACAGCTCGACCGTTCCGCGCTCCTGCTCGTCGCGCAGCACTCTGTTGACGGTCGCGCGCGACGTGCCGGCCAGCGACGCCAGCTCCTCCTGCGTGAGCGGAACGACCGCGCCGGCCTCGGCGCCACCGCCGTAGACCCCAACCACGTCGAGCAGGCGCCGCCGCACGCGCGTGTCAGCAGGGATGTGGAGCGCCTCGACGAGCTGCTCGGACAGCTCGCGCACGCGCCGCGCGAGGATCTCGACGAGCAGTGCGTCCGTCTGCGGGCGCCGTGAGCGCAGGCGGTTGAAGTCGAGCTGGTGGATCGACAACGTCTCAGCGTCCTCCAGCGCCGCCACGGTCGCGCTGCGCGGCGCGTCCGGCGTCAGCAGCGCCAGCTCGCCGAACGCCCCGCCGGGCCCGACGACGTTCAGGGTGGCCGTGGAGCCGAACTCGGTCGTGATGCGCACCGCGAAGCGCCCGTTCCGCACGAGGTGCAGCGTGTCCGCCGGGTCACCCGCGTGGAAGACGACCTCGCCGGCCGAGAAGCGCCGGCGCCGCGCCCGCTCCAGCAGGTCCGCGCGGTCGCGCTCCTCGACGCCCTCCAGCAGTGCGAAGTCCTCGCCCATGGCGCGCCAATCTACCGGCCCGTGCGGCCGGGATCGCGGGCGCCGTCGATGGCGTCCGGCCGTGGGCTTATAGTGCGCTCCTTTCCCCAAACCCCAATCAAGGAGCGTACGTACGAGCCAGCCCTCACCACAACACACGGCAAACCCCCATCGACGCGAGCGTCGCGGGAGACGGGCGGAGCCGGGGAACGACGCGCGAGCATGCTTCGCGTCGCACGACCGGCCTCTCCATCATGTTTCCTCCGCTCATTCCCGCGCCCGTTTGTTGGGACCTCCGCCCCGCCACGGGGGCGCCGTTCGGCGGCGCCCGAGCCGTGGCGAGGCCACCCACGACTTCGGCCAGGAGCAGAACATGCCTTTCATGGATCACATCGTTTTCGTGGCGGTCTGCGTGCTCGTCATCGTGATCACAGTCGGCGTCGCGGTCCCGCGTGGATTGCCGGCGTACCGGGATCTCGATCTTGCTGCACGTGTGTTCGCGCTCACGATCCGCCTGCGGATCGTGAGTAACCGACCGATCCCCGCGCACATCTGACGTGACCCCGCGACGGCGGGCCTCAACGGAGGTCCGCCGTCCTCGGCGCTCTATGCCGCCGCCTGCTCCTGCCAGTCGCTGTAGAGGCGGAAGTAGCGTCCCCGCGCATCGAGCAACTCGTCGTGGGTGCCCTGCTCGACGATGCGACCGCCGTCGAGCACGACGATCAGGCCGGCGTGGCGGATCGTGGAGAGGCGGTGCGCGATGACGATCGCCGTGCGGCCGGCGAGCAGGCGGCGCAGGCCCTGCTCGATGCGCGTCTCGGTCTGGATGTCGACGTTCGAGGTCGCCTCGTCGAGCACGAGGATGCGCGGGTCGGCGATCAGCGCGCGCGCGAACGCGATCAGCTGGCGCTGGCCGGCCGACAGCTGCACGCCGCGCTCGCCGACCTCGGTGTCGTAGCCGGCGTCGAGCTCGCCGACGAAGACGTCCGCGCCGACGGCGGTGGCCGCCGCGGCGATCTCCTCGCGCGTCGCGTCCGGGCGCCCGAACGCGATGTTCTCGCCGATCGTGCCGCTGAACAGGAAGCCCTCCTGCGGCACGATCCCCATCTGCTCGCGCAGCGAGGCGGCGGCGACGTCGCGCAGGTCGTGGCCGTCGACTCTCACGACGCCCCTGGTGGGGTCGTAGAAGCGCGCAACGAGCTTCGCGAACGTCGACTTGCCGGCGCCCGTCTCGCCGACGAGCGCGACCGTCTGCCCGGGCGGGATGTGGACGTTGATGTGGCACATCGCCTCGCCCGACTCCTCGCCGCCGTAGCGGAAGACGACGTCGTCGAACTCGATCTCGCC
>DATHEP010000158.1:0-2518 GCA_035318525.1 Conexibacter sp. | reverse complement strand
GAAGCCGAGGATGCACTGCCGGTGAGCCCAGCACAGGCGGTGTGCTTGATGGCGGCGGTCGGGCGCGAGTTGGCGTGGGGGCGGCGCGCCGTCTCGCGTGAGCTTCGCGGGTGGCGAGAGCGAGCGGACGCGATCCCTGACATGTCCATCCGCGCGGACGTGATGGAGGCGCTCACCCGCAAGCGCGGAAACATCGACGGCGCGGCGCTGTTCTGGTTCCTGCCGCGGCGCCGGAATCCGGTGCTCCTGCGCCTCCTGATCGCCCATGAGCTGATCTGGGATGTCCTCGACGGCATCAGCGAGCGCGGTGCACGGGCGAGCGAAGAGAACGGCCGCCAACTGCACCTCGCGACGCTCGAGGCGCTCGACCCGGGCGGCCCGTTGTCGGACTACTACCGTCACCATCCCTGGCACGACGACGGTGGTTTCCTGCGCGCGCTGGTCGAGGCGTGCCGGGACCGCTTCCAGGCGCTGCCTTCGTATCGTCGCGTGCAGACGCTCGCGCTCCGGGAGGCGACGCGAGCGCACGTCCAGGGCCTCAACCACATCCCCGATCCGGCTCGACGCGACGACGTCCTCCGACGATGGGTCGAGCGCGAGTACCCGGACCGAGGAGGCTTGCAGTGGTTCGAGATCACGGGAGCCGCGAGCGCACCGCTGGTGCTGCACGCGCTGTTCGCGCTGGCGGCGGAGCCCACGTGCGATGAGGCTGGAGTCAGCGACACCTACCGCGCCTACTTCCCCTGGGTGTCGCTCACGGCGACGATGCTCGACAGCTACGTCGACCAGGTGGAGGACATCGCCCGGGGCGATCACAGCTACATCGATCACTATCCGGATCGAGCTGTTGCGATCCTCCGCTTGCGCGAGGCGATCGCCAGTGGCGCGCAGGGCGTGCGGGCGCTGGACGACGGGCGTCGTCACGCGGTGATCTTCGCCTGCATGCTCGCCATGTACCTGTCGAAGGACAGCGCGCGCGCTCCGGGCATGCGCACCACCACGCAGGAGATCGCCGCAGCCGGCGGCTCGCTGACACGCCTGCTCGTGCCGGTGCTGCGTCTGTGGCGCGTGCGCTACGGGCAGCAGTCGGCGTAGAGCGCCTCGCCGTCGGCACCCCTGCGCGCAACTAGTTCGGCGCAGGTCTGGCGACGGCGGCGCGCCGGACGTAGGGTCGACATGCGTTCGACGGACCCTCGCGGCATCCAACGTGGGGACCGTCGGTCATGACCGGACGAGCTCCCTTCCCCCAGATGCTCGTCCGGCTGCGCACGGGAGGAGGCAAGGCAGGCGCGCCGGGCCGCTTGGTGCGCTTCGCCTCCTCCCGCCGCGCGTGCGATGGGCCAAGACGGACGAGCGATGAGCAGCCGACACGACGATGACGACGCCGGAGCGCGCGGCTGGCGGCTTGCGCAGTTGCGCAGCCTCGCTGACGAGGCGCGGGCGCTCGCGGAGACGCTGGCCGGCCGACTCGACGCGTTCGATCCGGCGGCGATCCGGCCGGGCGAGGACGTGACGCTCGCCGCGCCGGAGCTGAGCCGCGCACTCGACAACGCGCTCGAGCTGCAGGACGTCGCCGACACGGTCGCGGTCCTGGCCGGCGGCGTCGGTCAGCCGCGCGATGCGCTCACGATCCCGACCGACGCGCTCGCCAACGCGAGCGCCACCGCGATGCGCGGGGGAATCGGGCACCGCGCGACGCTGCTGCTGAGCGCGAGCCTGCTCACGCCCTCGGTTGGCCTCGCCGCGCTCGCCGACGCGATCGTCATGGACGCGAGCCTCACCACGCAGTGGTACGAGCTGACGGTCCGCGACCTGCTGGGTGCTTTCCGCGATGTCGATCCGGCGCTGGTCGAACGCGTCTGCCGCTCTGCAACGGTCGACCCGAGCGCCGGCTGGACGAGCCTCGACATCGAGGCCGTGACGCGCCTGGCCGGCGCCCTGCACACCGCCGCGCATGGTTGACGAGCCGACGCCGTGTGAGCGGCCGTCAGACGGCGCCGACGCCACGACGCGACGCGACGCCCGCCAGCGGCTCGTCCGCGAGGCGCGCAAGAGCCTACGCGCGAGCGACGTCTACGCCCGTGCGCTCGGCGAACGGCTCGAGCTGGCCTGCGGCACCGACCCGCACCAGCTTTCCGGCATCCCCGCAGACGTGCTGGTCCACCTGATCGCCGTGTCCGACGCATTCCAGGACGGCGCCTGCCACGCGCTCTGGCTCGTCGAGCCCGAGCTCGCCCGCAACGCCCGTGTGCTCGCGGGGCTCGCGCGCGACGGCGTGCGCGACTCGTGGACGGTTGAGCGAGAGTGACGCCGGGGGAAGCGCGCCGCGCGCCGTCGGACCTCCAGCTCTACGCGTTCGGCCGGACGGTCAGGATCCTGCGAGCACGCCACGGCATGACGCAGAAGGACTATGCCCAGCTCGTGGGCGCGAGGCATCAGCACATCAGCGCAATTGAACGAGGGCGGGTCAATCCATCGCTTAGAACGGTCCATGCGATGGCCGGTGCGCTCGGATTGC
>DATHEP010000157.1:0-11636 GCA_035318525.1 Conexibacter sp. | reverse complement strand
GCGCTAACCGTCCTGGCGCCGGGTCAGGCGCGAGCGGGCCCGGCGCAGCTTGCCCAGTGGCGCGCGCGCAGTGGCCACCTCGGCGAGCGCCGCGCGCAGCTGCGCGGTCTGCGCCTCAAGATTGTCGATCCACGTCTGCTGCTCGGCGAAGCGGCCCTCGTACACCTCGTGCTGGCGATGCAGCTCCACGTCGAGGCGGTGGGCGTCCGAGCGCGCCCCGCGCAGCAGGGCGATCACATCGTCTCCGGCGCCTGCGGCATCGGCGAACGGGCGCTCGACGCGCAGCCACTGCTCGGCGTCGTAGGGCGGCTCGGCCGCTCGCTCGGATCGCCCTCCGCGAGACGCGGACCAGCGGTCGGCCCGGCGCTTCGCGGCGAGCGGCTCGGGGACGACCTCCAGGCGCAGGCCGGCTACCGCAGCGCGGTTGAGCAGCTCGTGGTCGACTTCGTCGCCGCGTGCGTCGGCCGGGAACCCGCCGAGCGACGCGAGCGCCGAGCGCCGGATCGCATACGGGCCAGCGGTGAACGCGGGACGGGCGAGGCCCACGAGCGGTGGGCCGGGGAGCGGGACGAACGCGTGCAGGAGCGCCGCGTCGCGGTCGACCACGGCGCCGCCGAGCTCGTCGAGCACGGCGCAGGCGAGCACGTCCGCGGCGGTCGCCGCCGCCGCGCTGCGCAGCGCGTCGGCGAACGGCGCGAGCGGGACATCGCCCGGCGGGACGATCGCCAGCAGGTCGCCGCGCGTGCCGTCGAGCGCGGCCGTGCGCGCGTCGGCCGCATGGGCTGGGCGTCGCGGTCGCACGACCGCGACGCCGTGCGCGGCTGCGGGCTCGATCGTGGCGCCCGGGGATCGGCGTATGTCGGCGACGACGAGCTCGACGTCGCCGGATGCCCGCGGCGTCCCCAGCGCGTCCAGCTGCGACGCGAGTAGGGCGTCGTCGCCGTCGAACAGAAAACAGACGGCGAGCGTGGGCGGCGTCGCGGCTGCTGGAGGCGCCGAGCCGTCCCGTGCGCGGGCATGGCGGACCGCGCGGTGCCAGCGGTCGTAGGCGGCGTCGACCGCCTGCGGATCGGCGGGCGGCCGAGCGGGCTCGACGCGGTCCGCGAGCCGCCGGCGCAGCAGCTCGGCGAGGGGACGCGCGTCGACGGCGGGCACGACGCGGCCGAGCGGGAGGGGCGCGAGCTCCGCGGCCGGCGAGGCCATGACCATGTGGTCGTCGCGCTGCTCGGCCGCGATCAGCTCGCTTGTGCCGCCGGTCCCGCCGGCGACGAACGGGATCCCGAGCGCGATTGCCTCGCTCACGGTGTTCGGCGCGTTGTCGACGAGCGACGGCATGACCGCCAGGACCCCCGGGCGCCGCAGGTACGCCGCTGCGCCGCGCTGGTCGCGGTCGCTGATGATTCGCCAGCTCCACGGCCAGCGGGCGGCGCGGGCGGCGACGAAGGCGTCGGCGGGCTCGCCGAGCACGTGCGCCACCGGACCGAGGAACGTGACCTCCAGCTCGGGTGGATCCTTCTCGGCCAGCAGGTCGAGCGCGTCGCACAGCGTCGCGACCCCCTTGCGCGTCTCGAGTCGCCCGAACAGCACGAGCTCGCGCGGCGCCGCGTCCGACGCGTCGCCGGCGGCCGCCTCGTGCACCGCGCTCGGGCTCGCGTACGGTTGGACGTGGACGCGGACAGGCAGCGCCCAGCCGCGCGCGCGCAGATGGTCGTGCAGGTAGCGGCTCGGGCCGAGCAGCACGTCGGCGTACGCCACGCTGAGGCGCTCGAGCGCGTCGTTGACGAGCAGGTCCTCGTGTGTGAGCGCCACGCGGTTCGCCTCCGCCGCCCATCGCGTCGGCCCGTGGGTGCCGACCACGAACGTCGTCTCGGCGAAGTGCGCGCCTTGTCGCTTGGCGGCCAGCGCGTACGCGCCGTTGCCCATGTTCTCAGGGACGTGCACGACGTCGAACGGCGCCTCGCGGCGCAGCCAGCTGTAGACCTCGTAGGCACGCCGTGCCGGGAAGTGCGGGCACTTGACGCCGCTCGCGCCCGGTTCGCGGACGAACGCAACGCGCACGCCGTGCTCGCGATAGTGAGTCCGCCACCGCTCGTTGGACGGGGCGGCGTCCGCCTCCTGCCAGCCGGTGAACAGCAGCGTGACGTCATGACCGGCGCGCGCGAGCGTCTCCGCGAGCGCCGTGCTGGCCGTGCCGATCCCGCCGCCGGTCATGGCGGCGAGCTCGAACGACACGACGCACACGCGTGCGGGCGCAAGCGTGCCTGCCTCCGGCCCGGCGTCGACCGCGATGTCGAGCGTGAGCGCGTGGGGACCCGCCGCGAGCAGCGCGGGGACGCGCTCGTCGCCGGGCCGCGCGCCGATCGCCAGCGGCAGCTCGGCGACGCCGTCGTCGTCTGCGACGGTCGCCCACGTCACGAGCACCGGGACCGCCCCGCTTGCGGCGACGGCCTCGCGCAGCTCCGCGGCACCGCGGCTTGTGGCCGCCGACGGCGCTCCCACCACGACCAGCGCAGTCGCCAGCTCGACGCAGCGGGCCGGCAGCTCGGCGAGTCGTGCGCTGTCGACCAAGAGCACGCCTCCCCGGTCGCGCGCCTCCTCGGCACGCTCCCACAGCGGAAGCCGCAGGCGCGAGGCGAGTCGCTGTGCGACCGTCCGCGGCTCGTTCCAGCTCATCTCGTGCGGTGGCGCCGCTGCTCGATCCGCCCCTTGCCGAAGCGAACGGCGCGGCCGGGCCAGGCACCGATCGGCGGTCGAACGGCGCGGCGCAGCCGCCCCACCGTGCGGTCGCTCGTCGGGAGGTTCATGCGGCCGAGCGCCGCTCGCATCTCCTCCTGTCGCTCCTCGTAGAGGGCGATCAGGTCGCGTTGCTCGGTGACGCGGGCCTCGTAGGCGTCGATCAGCTCCTGCCGCAGGGCCCGATGCTCGTCGGCGAGCTCGGCCACCGACCCAGCCGCGCGCAGTGCGCCGGCGAGCAGGGCGGGGAGATCCGCAAGGCTCTCGGGAAGACGCTGGCGGAACGGGCGCAGGATGCGGATCTGCTCCTCGCCATGAGGGGCCGGATACCGTCCGCGGCCCCAGTGGTGCGATCGCGATACCGACCACTCGTCGTCGCTCAGCTGCGTGAGGAGCGGATCGGGAAGCACGTCGATCCGCAGGCCGCAGAGCGCCGCACGCGCGAGCAGTTCGTGATCGAGCGCGGCGCCCCACGCGTCGGGGGCGTAGCCGCCGAGTTGCGTGAGCGCCTCGCGCCGGATCGCGTAGGGCCCGACGCTCAGCGCCGGATAGGCGGCCGCGACGATCGGCGGACCGCTGACCGGCACGAACGCGCGCAGGTCAGCCGGAACCACGTCCCTGCGCGGCACGTCCTCGACGTCGACCTCGCGGGTCGTGACCGGGTCACGGCAGACGAGCGAGAGCACGTCGGAGACGCCGGCCGCCATCGCGGTGCAGACCTGCTCGACCAGCGTTGGGTCAGGGTCGTCGCGGCTCCGCAGCACGATCAGGACGTCGGCGTCGAGCGCCGCGATCGCCTCGTCGCGCGCGCGTCCCGCGTCGCGCCCCAGCGCGTGGATGGTGTTCGCGCCGTTCGCGCTGCCGCCGTCCTCCTCGCCGAAGACGGTCACAAGCGACTGTGGTTGCCGCGTCCCCCGTCTGAGGCTCGCGATGACTCGCGCCGCCTCGGCGTCGCCGGTTGCGACGACGCAGACCGCGACGCTGAGCTCGTCTCCTCGCTCCGCGGGAAGCGTCGATCGCTGGCGCCCGGCGATCGCGCGGTGCCAGTCGTCGTACGCGCGGTCGCAGGCGTCGCTGTCAACGGCCGGCGAGGTGGGCGTCGTGGGGGCCGCCGCCTTGGCGCGCAGCGCCGTGGCGAGCGTCTGCGCGTCAAACGGCGCCTCGGTGCCGGCGAACGTTGGCGGCTCGAGCGCCTTGCTCGCGCGCCAGCCGTCGAACGTCGCCGACGCGAGGTCGCCGGTCGCGATCAGCTCGGCGGTGCCGCCGGAGCGCGAGGCGACGAACGGCACCCCGAGGGCGATTGCCTCGCTCACGGTGTTAGGCGAGTTGTCGACGAGCGAGGGGATCGCGACGACGCACGCGCGCGAGCGCAGGTACGCGATCGCCTCGTCGTGCCCGAGGTCCGGCAGGATCGTCCACGGCAGGTCCCATCGCTCCGCCCGCCGTGCGATGAAGGTCGCCGCGTCGACACCCATCACGCGCTCAAGCCGTCCCAGCAGCGTGACACGCGCGAACGGGCAGTCGTCCTCGGCCACCAGCAGGTCGACCGCTTCGCAGAACGCCTCGAGGCCCTTGCGGGTCTCGAGACGGCCGAAGAAGACGAGCTCCGACGGCGGCTCCGTCCATGCGCGGCTCGTCGATCCGGCAGCCAGCTCGCGGACTGACTTCGGGCGCGCGTACTGCTGCACGAACGTGCGCTCCGGCAGTGCCCACCGTCGGTCGCGCATGTAGTTCACGAGATAGGCGCTCGGGCTCAGCAGCACGTCGGCGCACGCGACGGAGCGTCGCTCGAGATGCTCGGTCACGAGTTGGTCGACGCTCTCGAGCCCTTCGCGATTGCACTCCGCGATCCAGCGCGTAGAGGAGTGCGTGCCGACGACGAACTCGACGTCGGCATAGGCCAGCCCGAGTGCCTTCGCCGTCTGAGCCAGCGCGCCATGGCCCTGGCACTCAGGCACGTGCACGACGTCGAACGGGCGCTGGGCGTGTGCATCGACGAGCCAGCGATGCAGCTCGTACGCCCGTCGCACCGCGTAGTGAGGGCTGCGCACCGGCACGTCCCACGGGGTTCCCAGCAGTGCGAAGTCGATCCCCGCGGCGGCAAAGTCCCGGTGCCACTCCTGCTCGCGCGCACTCTGCTCGGGATCGAGCCATCCGGTGAACAGCAGCGTGACGTCGTGCCCGGCGCCAGCCAGCGCGTAGGCGAGCGAGTGATATGCCGTGCCGATCCCGCCGTTGCCCGTCGGGCCCGTGATCTCGTAGGACGCGATAAGGACCCGCGCCGGTCGGCCGGGGGCGTCGAGTCCGACGACCGCTGGGTCGAGGGCGAGGCTGAGCGGGCCGTTGTCGAGCGCGCGCAGCAGTCGGTCGTCGTCCGGGCGGCACGCGATCAGGAGCGGCTCCTCGCGGTGCACCCGCCCGTGCTCGTCGGCGCCGCGCACGAGGCCTTGATGGGCGACGCGCCACCCGCTCGCCTCCGCCGCCGCGTGTGCGCGAGCGGCGGTCTCCAGCGGCGCGTCGTCATCGGCCAGGCTCGTGACGACGAGCGCACGCGCCTCGAGCCCGTCCGGCGGCAGCTCGCCGCAGACGACCGCGACGCCATCGCGGCTCGCCTCGATCACTGTGGGGTCGACAGCCTCGGCGACGATGGCCTCGAGCTCGCCGAAGTCGTGGGGCAACGCTCCCCCGGGGTCGACGACGGCCACCTGGCGGACACCGAGCAGGCAGGCGATGCGCTGCACCGCGAGACCGAGGTCCGTCGTCGCGCCGGCGCCCGTGTGGGCGGCATCGGGCGGGGCGGACCGCGAGGTCATGGTGTCTCCCTCGACGTCATGTTCGCCGCATCCTAGGAGACCGTCGAGCGGACCGCCGTCGCGTCTGCCGTGCTCAAAGGTCCTCTGCCACCCGCGGCGCCTCCCGGTCGAAGTAGCGGTATCCCCACACGGCGAGCCCGACGAGGATCGCCGCCGGCGCGAGCAGCAGCAGCCAGCCGCCGGCCGCCTCGACCGCGCTCGGATGGCTGGGGTCGATCACGGCGTGCCGGAACTGTTGGATGATCACCGCCAGCGGGTTGACGAGCAGCAGTCGCTGGAGGGTCTCGTTCGGGATCACGTCGAGCGTGTAGAAGATCGGCGTGCCGTAGAACAGCATCTGCAGCAGGACCTCCCACACCGGTCTGACGTCGCGGTAGCGGACGTACAGTGCGGACAGCAGCGTCGAGAGGCTCGCGGCGAACAGCGCGAGCAGCGCCATCAGCAGCGGCAGCTCGAGCCAGCCGAGCCGCACGGAGCCGCCCGATGCGAGCAGGAAGACGATCACGACGACGAGGTTGAGCGCCAGGTTCATGAGCGCCGTGAGGACGACTGACAGCGGCACGACCAGTCGCGGGAACTGCACCTTGCGGACGAGGTTCTCGCGGTCGACGAGGCTCGTCACCGCGGTGCCGGTGCTCTCCGACAGGAAGACGAACATGACGATGCCGGCGAGCAGCGCGACCGGGTAGAACTCGGCGTTGCTCTCGAAGCGCAGCACCTGGGTGAAGACGACGTACAGCACGCCGAACAGCAGCAGCGGCCGCATCAGCTGCCACAGGTAGCCGAGCGCCGAGCCGAAGAAGCGCAGCTTGAACTCCGTCTGCGCGAGCGTGCGCGTGAGGTTGAGGAAGCGGCGCGCGTCGACGCCGATCGCCGCCGGTCCGACGATGCGCTGCCCGCGCGGGCGCTCGGTAGGCACCGGCGACGGCTCGACGCGGGTCCCTGCGCTCACGAGACGACCTCGCTAGGCGCCGGCGAGCGGTCGATCGCCGTCTCGTAGGGCAGTTGCACGAGCGCGTCGCTCGCCTGCGTGCCGGAGACGACGACGGAGCACAGGCGCTCACGGCGGTCCAGCCAAGCCGCGCCGCTGCCGCGCAGCGCGACCGCCGACGTCGCGTCGTAGCGGCCCGGCCTGAGGACGTTCTCGAAGCGCACGCGGAAGACGACCTCGTCGCCGGCGGCAAAGGTGCCGGTGCGCGGCTCGGTCCACTGCGTCGACGCCGCGAGCACGTTCGCACGGTCGGCGTTCTCGAGGCCGAACGAGAAGACGGGGTCCGTGACGTCGGCGGCGAAGCGCACGCGCGCCGCGAACGCGCAGGGGCGTCCCATCGGAAGCATCGAGGCGGCGTTGCCGTGCTCGTCCTCGAACCAGGCGCTCGCGATCGCGGCGCGGCCGTCGCCGCTGCGCTCCGGCTCCTCGCCCTCCTCGTCCGCGGCTGCTCCGGCGGGCCGGCCGAAGTTGACCTCGAGGTACTCCAACCCGACGTCATGCGCCGAGCCGTCGCGCACCAGCGTTCCGCGCTCGAGCAGCACCGCGCGGTCGCAGAAGCGCTCGACCGCGCTCATGTCGTGCGTGACGAGGATCACCGTCCGGTTCTGCTCGCGGAGGCGGTAAAACTCGTCGAAGCACTTCTGCTGGAAGGCCGCGTCGCCGACGGCCAGCACCTCGTCGACCAGCAGGATCTCCGCGTCGACGTGGATCATCACGGCGAACGCGAGCCGCACGAGCATGCCGGACGAGTAGTTCTTGATCTTGAGGTGCTCGAACTCGCGCAGCTCAGCGAAGTCGATGACGCTGTCGAAGCGCCGTCTCGCCTCGCGCGGCGAGAGCCCCAGCATCGTGCCGTTGATCAGCACGTTGTCGCGCGCCGGCAGGTCGGGGTTGAAGCCGACGCCCAGCTCGATGAACGCCGACAGGCGACCGTCGACGTAGATGTCGCCGTGGTCCACGCGATAGATCCCGGCCATGCACTTCAGCAACGTGCTCTTGCCTGAGCCGTTGCGCCCGACGACGCCGAGGAACTCGCCGTGGGCGACGTCGAACGAGACCTCGTCGAGCGCCACGAACTCCTCGAACCCGCTGCGGCGGAAGGGGTGGAGCGCCCGCTCCTTGAGCGTGTGGACCCGCTCGGTCGGCAGCCGAAACGCCTTCGAGACGCGCTCCACCGCGACCGCGGGTGCTCCGGGGGATGGTGCCATCGCGCTGAACGGTACCGAGGCCCCGCCCCGTCCCGCCCCGTCCTGTTGCGCCGCCGATCGCGGCGGCGTCGCGCAGCGGCGTGACGTGCGGCATCCTTCACACCGGTGCGCGCCCGCTTCCCGGTCACCCCCCAGCGCTTCCTCACGATCTCCTACGTCGCGCTCGCCGCGCTGACGGTGATCGTGCTGACAGGCGCCGCGGTGCGGCTGACGGACTCTGGCCTCGGGTGTCCGGACTGGCCGCGCTGCTACGGCAGAGCGGTGCCGCCGCTGTCGTTCCACTCGGTCGTCGAGTACGGCAACCGCGTCTTCTCGGCGACGATCGGCTTCGTCGCGATCGGCGCGTTCGTCGCCGCGCTGCTGCGCGCGCCGCGCCGCCGCGACCTGATCTGGATCTCCGCGCTGCTGCCGCTCGGCTGCCTCGCGCAGGCGATCCTCGGCGGCTTCACCGTGCGCCACCACCTCGCGCCGGGCTTCGTGATGGCGCACTTCGGCCTCTCGATGCTGATCCTGATCGCGGCCGTCGCGCTCGTCTTCCGCGCCCGCTACGAGCCCGGGGAGCGACCGTCCTCGCGCGATCGCGTCACCGTCTGGCTCGTGCGCTTCCTGGCGGTGCTCGGCGGCGTGACGATCTTCGTCGGCACGGTCGCGACGGCGGCGGGCCCGCACGCCGGCGGCGAGGACGGCGTGCTGATCCACCGTCTTCACTTCAGAGGCGCGGAGACGCTCGTGTGGGTGATCCACCGCCACGCGATGTTCGCCACCGTGCTCGGCCTCGGCGTGATCCTCGCGTGGTTCCTCGCGCGCCGTCGCGACGGCAGCCCCCAGCTCGTCGAGTCGCTCACGGTCGCCGGCGTGCTGATGGCGGCGCAGGGGCTGGTGGGAAGCGTCCAGTACGGACTCGAGCTGCCGGCCGACCTCGTGTGGGTCCACGTCACGCTCGCGACGGTCACGTGGATTGCGCTGCTGTGGTGCGTGGGTGCGGCGGGACGGATCAGGCGGGAGGCGCGGCCTCCTGCTGGCGCGCCTCGGGAGCGCGTCGCGGCCGATCCCGTCGGGCTCGAACTGCCAGCGCGCCGCTGACCAGCGCGAGCAGAATGGCCGCGTAGACGGTCAGCAACTCGTAGCGCCACTGGACCGAGGGCGCCAGGAAGAAAAGGCCGAGCTGCATCCCGACGCCCGCCGCGCCCAGGACGCCCATAAGACGCACCTGCGGGGGGAAGCGTGGAAGCAGCAGCACGAGCCCTGCGATGCAGACGAGCAGGTAGGGCCATGCGTGGTGCACGAGACCGCCCCGCAGTCTCTCCCCCGTCGCCCAGAAGCTCGCGTAGCCGACCGCGGCGTCGGAGAGCGCGGGGAAGCGGGGCCCGTCGAGCCCGAAGGGGTTCGCCGCGTTCGCGACGACCATCGAGTAGACCGGCGTGTGGCCGATGCCGAGCTGCCGCGTCCACAGCTCGAAACGGCCCTCCAGATATGCGAGTGGGTGCTCGCGAATGGCGGTGCGCCACGCGTGCGCCAGCTGCTCGGCGGCCGTGGCCGTGTACGCGTCGGGCACGACCCGATAGCGGTCGTCCCAGCGCATGTACAGGGAGGTGATCGGGCGCCATCGCCGCTCGACCTCCGCGATCGTCTGCGCGGGCTGCATGCCACGTGGCAGCTCGGGGATGAAGCGCACGTCGTACTTGCCGGTGAGGTAGCCGAGGTCCCACAGCTGCGTGTAGACCTCCGGATACTCGTGGTGCGTCCGAATCGCGGCCGTAGCCGCGAGCGTCCCGGCGACCGCGACGACGGTCGCGGCGAGCCCAATGAGGCTCGCGGCGAGCAGCGGACGTGTCCGGGCTCCTCGCGGTGCCCGTCGGCCGCGGGCGAGCAGCATGAGCCCCACCGCGGCGAGCGCCACCATCACGGGGGCGACGGCTGCCGCGCCGTTCAGGCGCGACGCCACCGCCAAGGCGCCGAGTGCCGCGGCTCCGGCAAGGGCGAGCCACGAGAGCGCTCCAGCGCGGGTGTCCGGTCGGGAGCGTGCGAGCGCGACGGCGATCCCGACGGCGAGGAGGCACGGCGCAACGAACCACATGTCGCGCCCCACCAGCGCGACGAAGCCGAACGTCGGCGGGGCGAACAGGATCGCGACGGCGAGGGCCGCCGCGGCGACACGGCGATATGTGCTTCGCAGCACGAGGTAGCAGCCGGCGCCGAGTCCGGCGGTCTGGAGCAGCAGCAGGACGCCGGGACCCGCGTCGACCGCCAGATAGCCCTGCTGCCAGATCCACGTGAGGACGGCGGCGCGGTGGTCGCCGATGAAGCCGCTGCGCAGCTGGTTGATCGTCGCCATCGAGTCGGGGTCGAGTCGCCCCGGCCAGTGCGCGACCACGATCAGCGCGATGCCGAGCGCGAGCACGGCATACGCGATCAGGCGCTCGCGCTGCATCCGGCTGACCGTCATCGAGCCGGCCACAATAGTCAACGGCTTGGCCGCATCCGCAGGTCCTTCCGGCGGGCGACCCGCGCGTGAGCATCCGCGCGGGGTCGTGCATCGCGTCGCGGCCGCACCGTGTCACGCGCGCCCCCTAAGCTGAGCCGATGCCGTCCCCCGCCGGCCTTTGCCGCCTGCTGCTGCTCGCGCTCGCGTGCGCGCTCCTGGGGGCTCCCTCGGCGCTCGCCGCGCCCGCGGCCGATCGCACCACTGCCCTCATCGCCCTCCTCCCCGTCGACCTCGAGGAGCCACCGCCGGGCGTGCAGCGGCCGACCGTCGGGGCGCTGATCGACGGGCACCCCGAGCTGGCGCTGGGGCTGCTGAGCGCGACGCAGTCCGGCTACAGCCCCGAGCAGTCGCTGCTCGACATCACCGCCGGAACGCGCACGTCGCGCGGCACCTACAGCCCGAAGGACCCGCCGGAGATGAGCCTGCTGCCGGTCGGCCTGCCGATCAAGTTCGACGATCGGCCGACGGTGCAGCCGGGCCTGATCGTCAACTGGCTCGCCGCCGCCGCGCGCGCCGACAGCGCGCCGGCGGACGTCGTGCCCGGCCTGCTCGCCAGCTCGATCCCGGGCGGCGCCGCCTACGCCGGCATCGCCGGTCAGACGAACGCCGAGGCGGTGATCGCGGCCACGCGCGCGGGCACGGTCGAGGCCGTCTCGCTCGGCCGCGGAGCGACCGTCGCCGTGCGCGCGCAGGCGCTGCTCAATGAGCACCGTCTCGTCGTCGTCCTGCTTCCGCCCGGCTACGCCGGTGACCGTCAGCTCGACGCGCTGATCGCCGCGCGCCGCCCCGGCGAGCTGCTGGTCACGATGCAGGCGCCGCCGCCCTTCACCGGCCCGCAGCTGCTGTGGGCCGGGATCGCCGGCCTCGGGCCGGCCGACGCCGGCTTCACCTCCGACACCACGCACATCGACGGGATCGCCGCCGCGATCGACCTGTTGCCGACGATCCTCGGGCACCTCGGGCTGCCGGTGGCGGACGAGGTCCGCGGCGAGCCGATCCGTGTCGAGGGCGCACGCGACGCGGGCGCGCTGCAGCGGCTCGACGAGCGGCTGGAGGTGCTCGTCTCACGCCGCATCCCCGCGCTCCAGACGTTCCTCTTCGCCTGGCTCGGCGTCGTGCTGCTCGGCGGCATCCTGCGCGACCGCGCCGGCGTGCGCTTCGGCATGCGCATCGGCGGCCTGGCGCTCATGTGGCTGCCGGCGATCGTGCTGCTGAGCGCGGCCCTGCAGCCGAGCGAGCAGGCGGAGCTGTTCCTCGTCGCGGGCGGCTCGTTCGCGCTCGCGCTGCTGACCGACCGGCTGCTGCCGTGGCCGCGCGGCCCCGCCGTGCCGACGATCGTCGCGCTGCTCGCGTACACGATCGACCTCGCGAACCACTCGCATCTGGTGATCCGCTCGCTGCTGGGG
>DATHEP010000156.1:0-4044 GCA_035318525.1 Conexibacter sp. | reverse complement strand
TAGACCTCGGGGTGGCCGAAGAACCAGAACAGGTGCTGCCACAGCAGCGGGTCACCGCCCTGGCTCTGGTCGAAGAAGCCCGTCCCGAAGTGGCGGTCGGCCAGCAGCAGCGTCACGGCGCCCGCGATCACCGGCAGCGCCAGGATCAGCAGGATCGCGTAGACGAGCAGGGACCAGACGAACAGCGGCAGGCGGCCCCAGCCCATGCCGGGCGCGCGCATGTTCGCGATCGTCGCGTAGAAGTTGATCGCGCCGATCAGCGACGAGATGCCGGTCAGGTGGATGAGGAAGATCCAGGCGTCGATGCCGCTGGTCTCGGAGTACGCGCTGCCCGACAGCGGCGCGTACGCGGTCCAGCCGGCCTCCGGCGGCGCGAAGAACAGCGACATGTAGAAGACGATGCCGCCGAAGAGCAGCAGCCAGTACGACAGCGCGTTGAGCTTCGGGAACGCCATGTCGCGCGCGCCGATCATCAGCGGCAGGAAGTAGTTCGCGAAGCCGGCCATCATCGGCACGATGAACAGGAAGATCATCGTCGTGCCGTGCATCGTGAACAGCTGGTTGTAGGCCTCGGGCGTGATCAGGCTGTTGTTCGGCACGAACAGCTGCATCCGCATCAGCAGCGCCTCGACTCCGCCGATCAGGAAGAAGGCGAACGTCGTGACGATGTAGAGGATCCCGATCTTCTTGTGGTCGGTCGTGGTGAACCACTCGGTCCACCGCGCGCGCGTGGGCTCGGCCTTGACCTCGTGGGCGATCACCTGGGGCACTGGCTTCAGTGCGTACTCGGTGGTGGCCATGATCGGTTCGGGTTCCTTTTGGTGCTTGGAGTGGGGAGGTCTAGAGGACGCCGTCGCGCGTGAGCTGCTCGCGCAGCTGGAGGACTTCTCTGTTGGCGTCGGCGATCGCCTGCTTCTGGTCGTCGAGCCAGGTCTCGTACTCGCCGGGGGAGACGACTCTCACGCGGGCCGTCATGTCGGCGTGGCCGCGTCCGCACAGCTCGGCGCACTGGCCCTTGTAGAGCTCGCCGGCACGCGGGGCCTTGAACCAGGTGAAGTTGCGGTAGCCCGGCACGGCGTCGAACTTGCCGCCGAGCTTCGGGATCCACCAGGAGTGGATGACGTCGGTCGCCTGGATGTCGAGCACGACCGTCGTGTTCGCCGGGACGACCATCTCCTGGTAGCTGTAGGGCAGGCCGAAGGCGTTCGTCTTGCAGTTCGCACCGTACGTGTAGCGCCAGATGTACTGGCGGCCGGTCACGCAGATCGTCAGCTTCTTGCCGTTCGGCGGGCTCGGCTCCGTGGTGGAGGCGGTCAGCACGCCCTGGGCGAGCTGGAGCCCGTCGGGGCTGCTGTTCGGCGGGTTCTGGATGTCGCCGAGCTTCGCGAAGGTGACGGCCGACAGCACGACGAGGATCAGCGCGGCGCCGACGGTCCAGGAGATCTCCAGGCGGGTGTTGCCGTGGATCTGGGCGGCGACGCGGCCTCTCTTCGCGCGGAACTTGAAGAGCGAGTAGAAGAGCGCACCCTCGACGACCACGAACACGACGATCGCGATGTAGAGGACGATCTTGTAGAGCGAGTCGATCTCGTCGGCGTTCGGCGAGCCACCCGACTCGGGGGTGAGGAAGTCGGCGAACGCGCCGCTGGCGAGCAGGAGCGAGCCGAGCGTCGCGAGCAGCAGCGCCGCGACGAGGCGGCGGCGGAAGGTGGATTCAGGTCGCAAGGCGGCGCGGATTCTACTCATGGAACGGCGGAGTGCCGCGTCACAGGTGACAGGGCGCGCATCAGCGCCCCTCGAACGCGGCCGGACGCTTCTGCAGGAACGCGGTTACCCCCTCGGCGAAGTCCTGAGTCAGCGCCTGCTCCTGCTGGATCGCCGCCTCGAGCTCGAGCTGCTCGGCGAGCCCGGCGTAAGCCCACGCGTTCAGCTGACGCTTCGCGCCGGCGTAGGACAGCGTTGGCCCCGCGGCGAGGCGCTGCACGAGCTCGTCGGCAGCGGCCTGCAGCTCACCGTCCGGGTGGACCGCGTTGACGAGGCCCCACTCCAGCGCCTGCGGGCCGTGGACCCGCTCGCCCAGCATCGCCATCTCCGTGGCGCGGGCGAGGCCGGCGCGCGCCGGGATGAACGCGGACGAGCCGCCGTCCGGCACGAGGCCGATGTTCACGAACGCGAGTAGGAAGTAGGCCGACTCGGCGGCGAGGATCAGGTCGCAGGCGAGCGCGAGCGAGCAGCCGACGCCCACCGCGCCCCCATTGACGGCCGCGACGACCGGCTTGGGCAGCTCGCGGATCCCCGTGATGACCGGGTGGTAGCGCTCGCGCAGCGAGGTCTGCAGGTCGGGATGGCCGCTCGGCAGCGGGTCGAAGCCGGCCGACAGGTCGGCGCCGGAGCAGAAGCCCTTGCCGGCGCCCGTGAGCAGCACGGCGCGCAGCTCGTCGTCCTCGGCGACGCGGGCGAAGGCCGCCTTCAGGTCGCGCGTGAGCGTCGCCTCCCAGGCGTTGCGCTTGTCGGGGCGGTTCAGCTCGATGCGCGCGGCGCGGCCGGCACGCTGGAGGTTGACGGTCTCGTAGGCGTGCAGCAGCTCGTAGTCGCTCATCGCCGGGATGCTAGGACGCGATGCCGATCGCGGCGCCGATCGCGGACGTCGACGGTGGTGACATGAGACGCCCCTCATATACTCCCCGCGCTTTGCGCAAGTCCAAGGCCATCCGTGTCGCGGCCTGGACGGTCGTCGCCCTTGGCGTCGCCGCCCCGGTTGCGCGCCGGCGGATGCGCCTGCCGAAGCAGGCCGTGCTGGCGGCGGCCGCGTCGGCGCCCGTCGCGATCTGCATCGCCGCGCCGCGGACGCGCACGCGCGACGTGGCGGCCTGCGCGCTGCAGATGTGGGCGTACCTGGCGGCGTACGAGATGCCGCACGACGACCCCGAGGCGCTTGCCCGCCGCGTGCGGATCGACTATCCCGTGAAGGTCGACCGCGTGCTGGGGCTCGGCGTGCCGCCGACGCTGCGCCTGCAACGGCTGCTGTCGGCGCCGGGAGAGACGCGCCGCTTCGAGAAGGTGCTCGTGTGGACGCACTGGCTGTGGTTCGCCGTTCCGCACGCCGCGACCGCGTACGTGCTGCTGCGGCGCCGCGACCGCTTCGGTCACGCCGCTGCGACGACGTACGCGGTCTTCGACCTCGGCGCCGTCGTGTACCACGTACTGCCGACCGCGCCGCCGTGGTACGCGGCGCAGAGAGGCCGGCTCGGCGACCATCGCACCCCCCGCGTACGACGGATGATGGTCGAGTACGGCGAGCAGTTCTGGAAGCACCGCTGGGGACCGCTCTACTCTGTGCTGGGAGGCAATCCCCTGGCTGCCATGCCGTCCCTCCACTTCGCCACGTCCGTCAACGCAGCGCACCTGCTCGCCGAGTCCGGGCGGGTGGAGGGCGTGCTCGGCTGGAGCTACGCGTTGACGCTCGGCCTGGCGCTCGTCTACCTCGGCGAGCACTACGTGATCGACCTGCTCGCCGGGCTCGCGCTCGCGGAGGGCGTGCGCGCGCTGGCGCCGGTCGCCGCGCCGCCGCTTCAGCGCGTGCAGCGCGCGGTGCAGGCGATCGAGGCACGGGCTCAGGCGTAGGCCGATGGCCGACGACGCCGTCGAGCGAGCCAAGCAGCTGCACGAGACGCCGATCGCGCCGGACGCCGCCTCCCAGCACGTGGCGGAGGCGCACCACGACGACGAGGAGATGCCGCGCGTCGTCCTCACGCGCCGGCGGACGATCGCGTTCGTCGTGTTCGTGCTGGCGTCGGTCGCGTTCCTCTACTTCGTGCTGCCGCAGATCGGCAGCGTCCAGGAGGCGTGGCAGAGAGTCAGCGACGGCGACCGCGCGTGGCTCGCCGCGGCGCTCGTCTTCCAGGTGCTCGCGATCGGCAGCTACGTCGCGCTTTTCCACGGCATCTGCATGCCGCCCGGGTCGCCGCTCACGCACCGCGACAGCTACCTGATCACGATGGCCTCGCTCGCTGCCACGCGCCTGTTCGCCGCCGCCGGGGCGGG
>DATHEP010000155.1:0-4394 GCA_035318525.1 Conexibacter sp. | reverse complement strand
TGGTGTCTGGCACCGCGCCACCCTCATCGGCGGCCGTTGGTTCCGCAACGTCATTTACGTCGTTCGGGGAACCTTTCGTGGTCATCGGGCTCATCGCCGCAGTCTTGCCGTCCACACCGGGTCGTAGAGTCCTGCTCGATCCAGTCCCTCCCACATGCGGGAGCCGCGATGTCCCTCTGCTTCATCGAGCCTCAGAACGCCATCAGGGTGATCGCCAACTCCATTGGTCGCGAGGCGCGGCGGCAGCTGCTGGGCGAAGTCGTGCGTGCATGGGTCGACGAGATCCCGGATGCCGACCTCGTGTCTCATTACGCGAAGGCCGTCGCCGACCTCGATGACGACGATCTGACGATGCTCGCAGCATGGCACGCCTCGCTCGAGGTGGGTCATCCGATCGCCAACAAGGAGTTCCTCGTCAACGTCTTTCCCTCGCTCGGCAACAACCGTCGCGAGGCGCTCAAGATCGCCGCCGGGTTCCGCGGCGAGGAGGCGTTCGAGGCCGGCGTGACCGAAGAGCAGTCGCTCGAGCTCGTGCTGCCGTTCCTGTCCGACGCACGCTGCCGCGAGCTCGCGCGGGAATGCGTCGAGCTCTACTGCTGGGACCGGCTCGGCTCCGAGAACTGATCGAGCACCTGCTCGATATCCGCGATCGCCTGGGCGGTCGAGCGGAACCACACCGCCTGCATGCCGAGGTCGCGCGCGGCGTCGCAGTTGACCTCCATGTCGTCGACGAACAACGTCGCCTCCGGCGCGACGCCGAGTCGCTCGAGCGTCAGCTCGTAGATGCGCGGGTCGGGCTTGCGCACGCCGACGAAGCCCGAGTCGACGACCAGCTCGAAGATCTCGTCGACCGGCAGCATCGGCCGCCACAGCGGCTCCCACTCGCGCACGTTGTTCGTCAGGATCGCCATCCGGTAGCCGCGCTCGTGCAAGCCACGCATGAACGCGAACAGCTCCTCGTTCGGGTGGAGGTGCTCGAAAAAGGTCTCGCCGAAACCGTGCAACGTCACGTCCGGGCCCAGCTCGACCTCCAGCTCGGCGCCGACCTTCGCGGCGAACTGCGCCTCGGTCAGTCTCCCGGTCTCCAACTCGAACAGCGGATTGACGCCGCCGTCGGACTCGGCGACCCGCATCATCGCCGTGCCGAGTGCCTCGAACGGGATCCCGCGGGCTCGCTGCAGGCCCATGAACGCGTCGAGCAGCGGCGTCGTCAGGACGCCGCCGAAGTCCGAGACGACCGCCTCCACGCGGGTCATGTGCGCCGCAGCACGTCGTAGCGGCCCACGCCCTCGCGACCCTCCATGCGCCAGCGGAAGAACGCGCAGTCGAGCTGCAGGCGGCCGAGGTCGAGCGTCGTGCCGCACACGGCCTCGCCGGCGGCGCGGTGCGGGTAGGCGTCCTCGTCGTGCGTCTCCCACAGCTCGAGGCTGGCGCGGCGCTGGCGGCCGTCGCGGTCCAGCGTCGTCGACAGCAGGGGGTCCGCGATCGCCGTCGTCCCCTGCTCGTCGAGCAGACAGGCGGCGACCACCTCCGCGGCGTGGCCGGCGCTGCCATCGGGGCGCACACTCGCAAGCGCCACTCCGTGGGCGTCGTCGAACCAGGCGGAGACGGTGCGCGCCAGCGCGATGCGATCCCAGTCGGGCGCGCCCCACTGATGGCCGCGCTGGCCGAGGCAGTCGACGCTCAGGCGCTCCGCTCCGCTCCTGACGCTGCCCGTGACGCGGCACAGCTGCTCGTAGCCGTGCAGCCCGGCGGCGCTCGCCGCGAGCGCGCCACCGCCGACCTCGGCCGGCGAACCGAGCGCCTCGAAGCGCAGCTCGAAGCCGCCGTCGTCGCCGTCATAGGAGACCTGCCACGCCTCCAGCGGCTGTTCGATCGTCGCGCGCACGTCGCCCACCTCGATCACGCTCCAGTCGGCCTGCGCGAGCTCGATCCCGCCGGTCGCGTCGACTGCGACGAGATCGCCGTCGCGGAACAGCAGGCCGAGCCCGCTCGCGAGCGGCGGGTCGCCCGGGACGAGCCCGAGCCGCGCGCTGCCGTAGAGCGCCTGCGCGGGATCCCCGAACGCAAACGTGACGGCGTCGCCGAAACCGGCGGCACCGGGCTTGCCGGCCCGCACCGTCTCGTGCTCGGGGTCGACCATCAGGGCAGGCCGGGCTGATCGACGTCGCGCGCGGTGGAGTCCATGTCGTAATCCTGCCGTGTCCGCTCGCGCGGCGCGGCGCCGCCCCCGCCGAAGCCCATCAGCAGGCGCGTGCGCGCACTGCGCAGGATCCCTCGCCGCACGACAGCGCGTGAAGGCGGCAGCAGCAGCAGGATGCCGAACGCGTCCGTCACGAAGCCCGGCGTGAGCATCAGCGTGCCGCCGACGATCACGAGCGCCCCGTCGACCGTCTCGCGCGCCGGCGGGCGGCTCGCCGCCAGCGCCGCGCGGAAGCGGCGCCACACGGTGCGTCCCTGCGCCCGCAGCAGCAGCGTGCCGAGCAGCGAGTCGAGCAGCAGCAGACCGATCGTCGGCAGTGCCCCGATCGCCTGCCCGACCTGGATGGTCACGTACAGCTCGACGAGCGGCACGACGATGAACAGCAGCAGCAGGAGCGGGAGCATCGACTCACAGGCTACCCGTGGCGACGCGCCGCGAGCGCCCGAAACGCGCGCTACGCGAGGATCGGCTCGGAGCGCTCGATCTGCACGCCCGGCACGCGATCGAGGCCGACGAGCTCGAGCAGCGCGCAGATCTGCGGCTGCGGGTCGCGCAGCGCCAGCGTGAGGCCCTGCACGCGCAGGCGGCGCGCGAGCGTGACGAAGTCGAGCATCAGCGAGACGTCCGCCCACGACAGCTCGGCGAGCTCGACGACGACGTCGGTGCGAGCCGTGATCGCGCGTACCAGCGACTGGCGACGACGTGCCTGCGTCGTTCGGTCCTCGTCGCCGCTGCAGCGCAGCGTCGGGGGATTGGCGGCGTACTCGACGATGGCGGCGAACCTAACGAACCGGTCGTCTCCCGCGCAAGCCCAGATGAAGCAACTCTCACGTGCGGGAGTCCCTGCACGAGCTCTTGCAGGCCGTTGGCTACACTCGCCGCATGCCATCGATCGATGAGGTCAACGACGCGCTGTCGAACGTGATCGACCCGGAGCTCGGCCTCGACTTCGTGGAGCTCGGCCTCGTCTACGATGTCGAGATCGACGGCGGCAAGGTCGACGTCACGTTCACGCTCACGACGCCGGCGTGCCCGATCGGGCCCCAGGTGACCGAGCAGATGATCGAGTTCGTCGGCGAGCTCGAGGACGTCACCGAGGTCAATCCGAAGATGGTCTTCTCGCCGCCGTGGTCTCCAGACCGCATGAGCGAGGACGCGAAGTTCGCGCTCGGGTTCTGAGCGCCGCCGCTTGAGTCGCTATCGCTGGGCGCCGCCGCCGTTGCGCGATGCCGGCGGCTTGCGCGCGCGTCTGCGCATCGAGGCGCCCGGTCCGTCGGCGCGCGCCGGGCCGCTCGGCAGCAACTGTGGTCCGTCGGTCGCCGCGGCCGTCGTCGCTGCGGGTGCGCGCACGGTCTTCGCGGGGCGGCTGGCGGGACGTCTGCGCGCCGGTCTGGCGCTCCCCGTGGGTCGCGCCCCATCAGTACGCGCGCTCGCGATGCGCGCCTCCTTGGCTCTCGCGGCGGCTCTCAGCTGGGCGAGCCCGTCCTCGATGCCGCCGGCGATCGCGTCGATGTCGGGCAGCGCGTCGTAGTCGCCGAGCAGCCCGAAGTCGATCGAGCCGTTGTAGGACATGATCGCGATCGCGAGGCTGTGGCCCTTCGGCAGGAAGGCGATCGGGAACAGGTCGACCAGCTCGCGCCCGAGCACGTAGAGCGGGAACTGCGGTCCCGGCACGTTCGTCACGATCAGGTTGAAGAGGCGCGTCGAGAACTGCAGGCGCGACGCCTGCGCGAGGATCGTCGGCGGGGCCATCTGCTGGACGTCCGCGAGCACTCTCGCGCCGACCGCCTGCTTCGACTCCTTCAGCCCGTCCATCGCCTGCTTGACGAAGCGCAGCCGCGCGACCGGGTCGCGGATGTAGACGGGCAGCGGGCCGCGCATCAGCACGATCTGGTTGCCGAGCGCGTGGCGCTGGTCCTTCGGGCGGATCGAGACCGGCACGAGCGCGCGCAGCTCGAGCCCCTCGGTGCGCACGCCGCGCGAGCGCAGCCACTTCTGGAGCGCGCCCGCGACGACGGCGGGCACGACGTCGTTGACGGTCCCGCCGAGTGCGTCCTTGACCCGCTTGAAGTCGCTCAGCTCGTGGCGGACCCAGACGAGCCTGCGGTGCGGTCCGATCTCCACGTTCAGCGGCGTGTCGGGCGCCGGGTTCATGCCGGCCCACACGACCTCGCCGAGTCCCTCCAGCGCC
>DATHEP010000154.1:0-2263 GCA_035318525.1 Conexibacter sp. | reverse complement strand
AACGGCGTCGCGAGCGCGGCGGCAGTGAGGTCGGCGATCGAGAAGGCGTTGCCGACGAGGTAGCCGCTCGGCCCGATCTCCGACTCCAGCCGCTCGAACGCGACGAGGATCTTCGCTCTCGCCTCCTCCGCGGTCGCCTCGGTGATGCCGTAGCGGCGGTTGACGAGCCGTGAGGTGACAGCGACGCCCGGGCGCAGCGAGGCACGCACGAGCGCCGACGAGTCGGGGAACGCGGTCTGGAAGAACGCCCGCGGGTCCTGCCCGAGCAGGAACCAGGCGAGGCGGCGGAGCTGCGGCGCGAGCTGCTCGTCGAAGTAGTCCTCCAGCTCGAGCGCCCGCGCGCGCTCGGCCGGATCCGCGGGGTAGAGCGGCGGCTCGGGCCATCTCTGCTCCAGCGCAGCGACGATCGCGGTCGAGTCGCGGATCGCGCGGCCGTCGAGCTTCAGGATCGGCATCGTCGTCTCGCGCGTCATCAGCCATGCCGCGGGCACGGTGCCGAACATCGGCATCGGTGCCCGGCGCTTGTGCGGGACGCGCTTGTAGTCGAGCGCCCAGCGGACCTTCTCGTTGTAGTGGGAGACCTTGATCTGCCACAGCACCGGCGTCGAGCTGGCCATGCGGCCAGCGTACACAGTTCGGGCCGGACTATGCAGCAGCGGCCGGCACGGCCACCGGCGGCGGTGGCTGCACCGCGGCGGCTCGCCACGGCAACGCGATCCCGCGCCCGAGCGGCCGTAGCGCCCACGGGTTGCGCCACAGCGACGGCGCGGCGCCCGCGTACGGCTCCGTCGAGTGCAGATCGCGCGCGACGAGCACCCCGGAGAGGCGCGTGTTGCGCGGGCCGTCGGGACCCAGCCACACGGCGTGATCGCGCCCGCTGCCCGGCCGGACCGGCTGCCCGCCGCCGAGCAGCGCGCGCTCCACGTCGCGCTCGGTGACGCGATCGCCGAGCGCGAGCACGGCGAGCAGGTACGGGCGGTCGAGCGCGCCGTAGCGCGCGGCCTTCTTCTTGATCTTGCGGCGCAGCGGGCGCACGTCGTTGACGACGCGGCCATCGGTGCCGCGCGGCATGAGCTGGACGCGACCGCTCGGCCGCAGCGGGTCGTCGAGCGCTATCGCCTCGACATCGACGAGCCAGTCGTCGAACGCGAGCCGGCGGATCGGGGCGGGCGCGCCGGCCACGCGCTGCGCGCGCTGCTCGCGCACGTCCAGCATCCCGAGCCAGCGCTCGAGCGGCGGCACGACGCGGCGCCGGCCGGGCGAGCAGGCGCCGTAGCGCACGACCTCGAGCGCGACCGAGAAGCGCGGCGCCCGCACCGTCTCGACGATGTCGCGGAGCTGGTCGTCGAGCCGCCGCTCGGTGAACGAGAGCGGCGAGTCACCGCCCACGACCGTCGCCTCCAGCCAGCAGCGCTCGCGGCCACGGCCGAGCACGAAGTCCTGGCGCCGCACGCCCGCCTCGACGCCGATGTTGACGGTGAGCTCGAAGCCCCGGCGGCGGTGCGCCTCGTGCACCCACAGCTCCCAGAAGGCGCCGGCGTGATCGAGCTCGGCCTGCTGCGCGAAGCGGTTGCGCACATCGGCGCGCGCGGCCGGCGGAAGGCATGCGAACCAGCGATCGAGCGTGTCGCGCACGCGCTGCCAGTGGGTGCCGGCGGCGCGATCGAGGAACGCGTACGCGGGCTCCTGGTGCGCGCGCGGACGACCATCGGTGCGATCGCGCACCGAGAACAGCGTCGGTTCCTGCAACGTCGAGCTGATCGCCTTCCCCCAAGTCCGGCGAGTCCCCTAGTCCTGCGCGACGGCTGTTTCCCCCAGCGCCGCGGCAGGTCGACCTACCGTACACAAAGCGGGGCGTTGTGTGGGAACTACAGGAGCGCGTGCAGCCCGGTCGCGCCGAGCAGCAGCGCGAAGGCGAAGCAGATGCCGGCGCCGATGCCGCGTCTGTGCGTCGTGAAGAAGCCGTTGAGGCGCTGCAATGCCGGCGTCGCACGTGTGCCGAGCAGCGTCACGACGAGCGGCGGACCGACCGCCGGCAGCAGCGTGATCGCGAACAGCAGCACGAACGCAAGCGCCTTCCCGTCCGATGGGGCATCGGCGATCCCGATCGCGTGGACGGCCGGGAAGTAGAGGACGATCGTCGAGAAGTTCGTCAGCATCATCGCGGCGCCGAGCGCGAACGACTGGCGCAGCGGATGGGCGCTCGTGCGCTCCGGCTTCGGCACCGCGGGCGGCACCTTGCGCAACTGGCGCACCCCGACGC
>DATHEP010000153.1:0-3032 GCA_035318525.1 Conexibacter sp. | reverse complement strand
TGTCGTACTCCTCCTTCCAGGCCCACGCCTCGCGCGTCCACCATTCGCGGCGCTGGTAGCCGCCGCTCTCGGCGAACTCGTGGAAGGCGCCGTTCGTGACCGGCGCGCGGCCGATGCGGAAGGCCGGCAGCTCGATCGCGTGCCGGGGCCGCTCGTTGTCATAGGCGAAGCTGTCGGCGGGCGCGCCCAGCGTGCACGGACCGGCGGGCACGTCGAGCAGCTCCAGGCCCGTCAGGTCGTCGGCGCCGACGGCGCGCGAAGACGGCGCGCCGGCGCTCGTCTGCGGCGGCGCTGGCAGGTGTGCGAGCTGCATCGTCTGGAGCATCGTCTCGGTGTGCTGCTGCTCGTGGCGCAGCACGAGCTCGTGCAGCAGGCCGTCACCGTCGGGCGCGTACGCGAGCGGGCGCTCGCGCACGGCGGCGAGGTACGCGAGCGCCTCGGCGCGGCGCAGGTACGGCAGCTCGCCGCGCTGCGCGCGCGGCGTCTCGAACGCGTCGTAGACCTCGGCGAGGTCCGGGCGCAGCAGCGGCAGGCCGGCGCCGTTGCGCGCCAGCCACAGGTCCTCGAACGCCGCGATGTGGCCGAGGTCCCACACGAGTGGGCTCATGAGCGGCGAGTGGACGCGCTCGAGCGCGCCGTCGTCGAGATGGGCGACGAGCGCCAGCGTGCGCGATCGCGCCTCCGCGAGCGCGTCGAGCAGTTCCCCTGTCACGCGCGGCGGCGCTGCCGTCTGGCTCGGCATCCAGGCCAGTGTCTCACGTCCGGGATCACAGCAAACCACCTACCGGCTGAACCTTCACAGGATCGTAAGGTCGGCGCCGCCGCCGTCGGCCGTGGCGGCCTATGCCGGCGCGGCCGCGCGATCCGCGATCAGCTCGACCGCCCCACCGCCGTCGAGCAGGCTCGCGGGCACCCGATTGCTCGGGCCCGCGAGCATCGCGCCGACCGCCCAGGCCTTTCCGGCGCCTGCGGTCAGCACCACCGTCCGCCGCGCCGCGCGCAGGACCGGCAGCGTAAGCGAGACGCGCTCGAACGGCGGCTTCGTGCCGTGCAAGGCGACGCACAGGCGCTCGTGCTCGTCGAGCGCGGGGTCGTCGGGGAACAGCGACGCGGTGTGCCCGTCCTCGCCGAGTCCGAGCAGGGCGACGTCCAGGACGGGCGGATCCCCGGGGACCGTCGCGCGCAGCTCGCGCTCGTAGTCGGCCGCGGCCGTCGCAGGATCCCCGTCGGCGCCCGTCACGGCGTGGACCTCGGGCGGCGCGACGCCGCGCGCGGCGAGCGGGGCGACCAGCGTCTCCGTCACCAGCCGGTGGTTGCTGTCGGGGTCGTCGAGCGGGACGCAGCGCTCGTCGCCGAACCACAGGTGCACGTCGCGCCAGTCATCCACGCGCTCGCCGAGCAGCTCGTACGTGCGTCCCGGCGTGCGGCCGCCGGCGAGCGCCACGTGCGCCACGCCGCGCGCGGCACGCGCCTCGTCGATCGCTTCGGAGATCCGCTCCGCGCACGTGCGCGCGGCCGCCTCGGCGTCGTCCGTGACCGTGATCGTGATCATCGTGCACCTAGTCCTTCCAGCAGCGCCGAGAGGGCGAGCGCGTAGCCCGGCGCGGGCTCGTCGTAGTCGCGCAGCGCCGCGCCGAACGCGCGCCCCGCGCCCGGCTCGGCGACGGGCTCGAGCAGCTCGATCGGCTGCCTGCCGTCGCCCACGCGCAGTGTCAGCGCCTCTATCCCCGGCAGGGCGGAAGACGGCGGCAGCAGCGCAAGCGCGACCTCGCCGCCGTCGGCGCGACACCCGCTGCCGCGCCATCCCCCGTCGTCGTGCTCCAAGCGCACGAGCGTCCAGCCGGCGCGCGCGACGATCCAGCCCGCCAGCAGCAGCGCGGGCGCCTCCTCGCGCGCGGCGCAGCGCAACTCGACGCGCTCGACCCGCTCCAGCAGTGCGCGCTCCGCCGGCGCCTCGAAGCGCTCGGCGATCCGCTGTCGCCAGCGTGCGAGCCGCAGCCAGGCGAGGTCTCGCACGCGACTGGCACCCAGCTCGGCGGCGCGCGCGAGCCCTGCTGCGACGTCGTGCGTGGCGCCGCTGTCGAGCACGATCGCGTCGGCGAGCGCTGCGAGCGGGCGCTCGGCCGGGCTCGCCTGCGCACCCGGCAGCCACAGCAGCGTCGGCAGGCCGCTCACGCGCAACGGCCGCACGAGCGAGTCCGCGTGGCGCAGCCGCTCCGCGTCGGCGAGCAGCTCGGCGCCGTCGTGGCAGAAGCCGGTGGGCCCGACCCCGGGGGAGCCGATTCCGCAGTCGATCGCGAGCGTCGCGTCGAGGCGCGCCGGCGCGTGCTCGCGCACGATGATCGTGCGCGCGGGGTGCCGCGCGTGCAGCCCCGCGAGGCGCGCGGTCAGCGCGTCGGCGGTGACGTCGTCGCCGGGAGCGACGAGCAGGTTGAGCGTGCGCGTCGCCGCGTGGCCGTGCGCGTGGCGCGCGTGCTCGCGATTCATGAGCACGAGGCGCTCGGCCAGCTCGGCGGGCTCGACGTCCTCGCCACGCCACTCGCTCCGCTCGCAGATCGCCGCCTGTGGGATCGCCGGGTTCGCGCTCACAGCTTCCTCCAGGCGCGTCCGTCGGCGGCGAGCAGCTCGTCGGCGCCCGGCGGGCCGACGGTGCCCGCGGGGTACGGCTGCGGCTCGCCGACCCCCGGCTTCGCCGGCGGTGCCCCCTCCCACGCGGCCAGCAGCGGGTCGACGATCCGCCAGGCGGCCTCCACCTCGTCGGCGCGGGTGAACAGCGTCGCGTCGCCGAGCAGCGCGTCGTGCAGCAGGCGCTCGTACGCCTCGGGCGACTCGCGCAGGAACGTCGATCCGTACTGGAAGTCCATCTGCACGGGACGTACCCGCATCTTCGAGCCGGGCACCTTCGCCGCGAATTGCAGCGTCACGCCCTCGTTCGGCTGGACCGAGATCACGAGCTCGTTCGCGGGCACGGTGACGCCGAGCCGGCGGAACGGCTGGTGGGGCGCCGGCGCGAAGGCGATTGCGATCTCCGT
>DATHEP010000152.1:0-2255 GCA_035318525.1 Conexibacter sp. | reverse complement strand
CGGCACGCTCGCCGTACATGGAGTGGCGGTACGGCCCGGGCACCCGGTGGTGCTCGGGGTCGCCGAGCGCACCCCAGTCCTCGGGGCGCCCGGCTACCCGGTATCCGCGTCGCTCACCTTCGACATCTTTGCCGCGCCGCTGCTCGCCCGGCTGCAGGGCGCGCCGCCGCCCGAGTCGCCGGTCGCGCAGGCGCGGCTCGCGCGCAAACTCGCCTCGACCATGGGGATGGACGACTGGGTGCGCGTGCGGCTCGGCCGTGTCGGCGGCCGGCTCGTGGCCACCCCGCTCCCGCGTGGAGCCGGGGTGCTCACCTCGCTCGTGCGCGCCGACGGGCTGCTCGTGGTGCCCGCCGCGCTCGAGGGGCGCCACGCGGGCGAGGAGGTTTCCGTGCGTCTGCTGCGAGGCGTCGGCGAGATCGAGCGCACCATCGTGGCCACGGGCTCTCACGACCTCGTGCTCGACCTGGCCGCCTCGACGCTGCGCGAGCGCGACCCGCGCCTCACGCTCGCGTCGTCGAACGTGGGCTCGCTGGGCGGGCTGACCGCGCTGCGGGATGGGCTGTGCCACGTGGCCGGCTCGCATCTGCTCGACCCGGAGAGCGGGGAGTACACGCTGCCGTATCTCGAGCGTCTGCTGCCCGGGCGGGAGGTGTCGGTGGTGCGACTCGTGCATCGGGAGCAAGGGTTGATCGTGGCGCCCGGGAATCCGACGGGCACAACGGGCATTGAGGATGTGGCCGAGCGCGGGCTGCGTTACGTGAACCGTCAGCGCGGAGCCGGTACGCGGGTACTACTGGATTTCGAGCTGTCGCGGCGGGGCATCTCGCCCGAGGCGATCGTGGGCTACGAGCGCGAGGAGCACACACACCTCGCGGTGGCCGCGGCCGTGGCGGCCGGCCGGGCCGACTGTGGCCTGGGCGTGCTCGCGGCGGCACGGGCCTTCGGCCTCGGCTTCGTGCCGGTGACGCAGGAGCCCTACGACCTCGTCTTCGAGCCCGATCCGATCCTCGACCCCCTCTGGGCCCTGCTCGAATCCGAAGACTTCCGGCGCGCCGTCGAGGACCTGGGCGGCTACGACAGCACCGAAATGGGCCGCCAAATCCGCTGACGCGCCCAAGCGCGGGGCGGCGCTCAGTTCGGCGTGGGTGCGTGTGGTGTTGGGGGTGGACGGCCCGTCCCGGATGCCCGGGCGCTCACTGCTCGCAGTTCGGCCTGCCGCGCTCGCTCGAAGACCGGCCCCGAGCCCACGTTGATCTCGACCAGTCGAAATGCCGCCGACGCCGCGGCCTCGGCAAGCACAACGCCCGTCAGAGCATCCCCTCGAACGGCTGCCGACGCGGACAGAGCCACCTCGGCCCCCAGCTCCGCCACCTCCGCCGCGGTCTCCGCGATCTGGGCCGGCGGCTCGCTCGCCGCGGCCAACGCAAGCGAACGCTCACGCTCATCGCGGGCCTTCAAAACCGGCGCATAGGAAGTCAGCTCCTCCTGAGCCAACCTCAATGCCCGTGCGCGAAGCGCGCCCGCTTGCTCGGCCGCACGGGAAGGGGACGCGCCGCCCGCGGGGGCGTTGCCCCCGGTAGCCCCACCAGCGCGCGACGACGGGAGCGCCGCGGCCATCTCGACGAGCGCGGCGGCAAGCGCGGCGGCCACGCCGGCAGAGCTTCCGCCACCGGGCGCCGGCGTGGCATCCGCGACGGAAGCGAGGAAATCCTCCAGCGGTTGTTTGCTGAGGTCCGCCACGCCCCGGTAGGCTACCTGGACAAATTCGTCCAAGCGCGCGCAGGTCGCGCGCGAAGGGAGGCGTGCTTGGCCAGCACGGAGCAGCAGCCGGCGATTTTCGACGAGGTGACGGAGGAACAGGTCGAGAGCTTCCGCCGCGACGGCTTCCTGATCATCGAGGAGGGCCTCCTCTCGATGGCCGCGGTCGAGCTTCTGCGCGAGCGCTTCGCCTCCCTCTTCGACGGCGACTACACCACCGGGATCGCCCCGGACGAGGTGAACTGGAAGCGCGGGCGCGACCGCGAGGACGTTACCCGCCAGATCTGCAACGGCTGGCGCTCCGACGACCTGATCGCCGCCCAGGTGCTGAGCGAAAGGACCGGCCGCATCGCGGCGCGCCTCGGCGGCTACCGCGGCACCCGCATGCTTCAGGACAACTGCCTCTGGAAGCCGCCGGGCACCAAGTCGCTCGGCATGCACCAGGACGGCTCCTACGCCGACTACCTGAGCCCGCCGGAGATGATCACCTGCTGGGT
>DATHEP010000151.1:0-2793 GCA_035318525.1 Conexibacter sp. | reverse complement strand
AGTTCGGCCGCGCTGTCGGGCGACACCGAGCCGCCGTAGAGCACGCGGGCCAGCGGCGCCGCGTCGGGCGCCTTGTCGGCGATCAGCGCGCGGATGAACGCGATCGCGTCCTGCGCCTGCTCGGGCGTGGCGACCTTGCCGGTGCCGATCGCCCAGATCGGCTCGTACGCGATCACGACGTCGCCGAGCTGCGCGTCGTCGACCTTCGCGAGATCGTCCTGGATCTGCCCGCGCAGCTTGCGCTCGGTGTCGCCGGCCTCGCGCTCGACCTCCGTCTCGCCGACGCAGAGGATCGGCTTGAGCCCGGTCTCCAGCGCCTTCGGCACCTTGAGCTGCAGCGCACGGTCGGTCTCGCCGAACAGCTCGCGCCGCTCGGAGTGGCCGAGCACCGCGCCGTGGACGTCGAGCTCGGCGAGCATCGCGGGCGACACCTCGCCGGTGAACGCACCGCTGTCCTCATAGTGCATGTTCTGCGCGTAGACCTCGACGCGCGAGCCGCGCGTCGAGTCGACCATCGCGCCGAGCGCGAGGAACGACGGGCAGATCGCCACGTCGACCGCGTCCGCCGTCGCGACGCGCGGCAGCAGCGCCGCGATGAACGCCTCCGCCTCCGCGACCGTCTTGTGCAGCTTCCAGTTGCCCGCGATCAGCGGTCTGCGCGTGCTCGCGCTCATGACAAGGCCTCCACACCGGGCAGCCGTTTCCCCTCGAGCAGCTCCAGCGACGCCCCGCCACCCGTCGAGAGGTGCGTCACCTGATCGGCCAGCCCGAACTGCTGCAGGGCCGCGGCGCTGTCGCCGCCGCCCACCACCGTCGTGCCCGGCGCCGCCGCGACGGCCTCAGCGACCGCGCGCGTCCCGGCCGCGAACGGCTCCAACTCGAACGCGCCCATCGGACCGTTCCAGAAGACCGTGCCGGCTCCCGCGATCTCGGCGGCATACCGCTCGGCCGTCTTCACGCCGACGTCCAGGCCCATCCAACCAGCCGGTACGTCCACGCCGTCGAGCTCCCGGCGCTCCGCGTCCGCGGCGAAGCGGTCGCCGAGCACGAGGTCGCTCGGCAGCTCCAGGCGGCAGCCACCCTCCGCCGCGGCCTCGAGCGCGCGGCGAGCGGGCTCCAGCCCCTCCGCCTCGCACAGCGAGTCGCCGACCTCGTGCCCCTGCGCCGCGAAGAACGGGAAGCACATCGCGCCACCGATCAGGACCGCATCCGCAACCTCCAGGAAGCGATCGATGACCGCCACCTTGTCAGTTACCTTCGCACCACCGACCACCGCCACCAGCGGCTTCGCCGGGTCCTCCAGGATCCCGTTGAGCGTCGTCACCTCGCGCTCCAGCAGGCGCCCGGCGGCGCTCTGCGAGACGCGGTGCGCGACGCCCTCGGTCGAGGCGTGTGCGCGGTGCGCGGCGCCGAACGCGTCGTTCACGTAGACCTCCGCGAGGGCGGCCAGCCCGGCCGCCAGCGTCGCGTCGTTCTTCGTCTCGCCCGGCTCGTAGCGGACGTTCTCGAGCAGCAGCACCTCGCCCGGGCTGAGCTGGTGGGCGGCGGCCGTCACGGCGTCGCCTACCACGCCGGGGGCCAGCGTCACGTCGGTCCCCAGCAGCTCGCTCAGCCGCTCCGCGACCGGCCGCAGCGACAGCTCCGGCTCGCGGTCCTTCGGGCGGCCGAGGTGCGAGACGAGGATCAGCGCCGCCCCGCGCTCCCGCAGCTCGGTGAGCGTCGGCAGCGCGGCGCGGATGCGCGTGTCGTCCGCGACCGCGGCGTCCTTGAGCGGGACGTTGAAGTCGACGCGGACGAGGACTCGACGGCCGTCGACCTCGAGGTCGTCGAGCGTCCTCACAGCACCCGCTGCACGAGGTCGACCACGCGGTTCGAGTAGCCCCACTCGTTGTCGTACCAGGCGACGACCTTCACCATCGTGTCCTGCATCACCGCGGTCAGCTGCCCGTCGACGATCGACGAGTAGCGCGACTTCACGATGTCGGACGAGACGATCGGGTCCTCGGTGTAGGAGAGGATGCCTTGCAGCGGCCCGCTCTCGGCGGCGGCCTTCAGCGCGCCGTTGATCTCGTCGGCGCTCGTCGCGCGCTTCGCCACGATCGTCAGGTCGACGACGGAGCCGGTCGGGACGGGGGCGCGCACCGCGAAGCCGTTGAGCTTGCCGTTCAGCTCCGGGATCACGAGCCCGATCGCCTTCGCCGCACCGGTCGAGGCGGGGATCAGGTTCACCGCGGCGGCCCGCGCGCGGCGCAGGTCGGAGTGCGGCATGTCCTGGAGACGCTGGTCGGCCGTGTAGGCGTGGATCGTCGTCATCAGGCCGTGGTCGATCCCGACGGTGTCGTTGAGGACCTTCGCAACCGGCGCAAGGCAGTTCGTCGTGCAGGACGCGTTCGAGATCACGTCATGCGCGGTCTTGTCGTACACCTCGTCGAAGTTCACGCCCAGGACGACTGTCGCGTCCGGCTCCGTCGCCGGTGCCGAGATGATCACCTTCTTCGCGCCGCCGGCAAGGTGCTTGGCGGCGTCGTCACGCTTGGTGAAGAAGCCGGTCGACTCGATCACCACGTCGACGCCGAGGTCGCCCCATGGCAGCGCACCGGGGTCGCGCTCGGCAAGCACCTTCAGCTCGTTGCCGTCGACGCGCAGGCCGCCGTCCGTCTGCTCGACGGTGCCGGGATACGGGCCGAGGATCGAGTCGTACTTGAGGAGGTGAGCCAGGGTCTTGGTGTCCGTGATGTCGTTCACGGCGACCCAGTCGATGTCGGCGCCGCGCTCCTTGGCCGCGCGGAACAG
>DATHEP010000150.1:0-5773 GCA_035318525.1 Conexibacter sp. | reverse complement strand
CCTGGGGATCACCGAGCCCGATGCCGGCTCGGACGTCGCGGGCGTCAAGACCTTCGCCAAGCGGGTGGACGGCGGCTACCTGGTCAACGGCTCGAAGATGTTCATCACCAACGGCGTGCGCGCGGACTTCGTCGTCAACGGCTCGAAGATGTTCATCACGAACGGCGTGCGCGCCGACTTCATCGTCACGGCGGTCAAGACGACCGAGGACGGAGGCCACCACGGCATCTCATTCCTGATCGTCGACAGAGGCGCGGGCGTCTCCGCTTCGCCGATCGAGAAGATGGGCTGGCACGCGTCCGACACGGCGCTGATCGGCTTCGACGACGTGTTCGTGCCGGAGGAGAACCTGCTCGGGCCCGAGCACGAGGGCTTCAAGCTCATCATGGCCAACTTCCAGTGGGAGCGGGTGATGATGGCGCTCGGCGCTGTCGGCGCAATGGAGGCCCTGTTCGAGCGCACGCTCGCCTTCTCCCTGGAGCGCGCGCAGTTCGGCAAGCCGATCGGCAGACACCAGGCGATCCGCCACAAGCTGGCCGAGGTCGCCCTCTCGCTCGAGGCCGGCCGCGCGATCACCTACAACGCGCTGCGCCTGCACCTCGCCGGCGCGCAGGCCGTGCAGGAGGTGACGATGGCGAAGCTCGCGACGCAGCGCGCCGCCTACGACGCCGCCGACGTCTGTCTGCAGATCCACGGCGGCGCGGGCTACATGAAGGGCGGCGTCGAGCGCGCGGTGCGCGACCTGCGGCTCGGCCCGATCGGCGGCGGCACCGACGAGATCATGCGCGAGATCCTCGGCAAGACGCTCGGGCTGTGAGCCGGGCGAGCCGTCGCACGGCGAGCTGACGCTCGCGTACATCTGAGCGCCTAGAGTCCGCGTTCGCAGCGTACGCATCACCACGTACCCGTCACCAAGGAGAAGTGCATGGGAGTTCTCGACGACAAGGTCGCGATCGTCACCGGCAGCGCGCGCGGGATCGGCCGCGCGACGGCCGAACTGCTCGCCTCGCAGGGCGCGAAGGTCGTGATCAACGACCTCGACGGCGACGTCGCGCAGCAGACGGCCTCGGAGATCCAGGGCGAGACGACCGTCTTCGCCGGGGACCTCACCGCCGGCGACGCGCCGGACAAGCTCGTTCAGACGGCGATCGACGCCTGGGGCCGGATCGACATCATCGTCAACAACGCCGGCTACACGCTCGACGCGCCGATCCACAAGATGAGCGACGAGTGGTTCCAGAAGATGCTGGACATCCACCTGATCGTCCCGTTCAGAGTGATCCGGGCCGCCGCGCCGCACCTGCGCGAGCCGGCCAAGAAGGAGCGCGAGGAGGGCCGTGAGGTCTTCCGCAAGATCGTCAACGTCTCCTCGATCTCGGGCACGATGGGCAACGCCGGCCAGGCGAACTACTCCTCGGGCAAGGCCGGCGTCGTCGGCCTCACGAAGACGCTCGCGAAGGAGTGGGGCCAGTTCAAGGTGAACGTCAACGCGGTCGCCTTCGGCTACATCGAGACGCGCCTGACCGCGTCGAAGGACGAGTCGAACGTCGCCGAGATCGGCGGCGAGAGAATCCAGCTCGGCATCCCCGACCAGCTTCGCGGGATGGCCGCGATGCTGATCCCGCTCGGCCGCCCGGGCACGCCGGAGGAGGCCGCCGGCGGCGTCTTCTTCCTCTGCTCGCCGTGGTCGAACTACGTCCACGGCCAGACGCTCAACATCACCGGTGGCCAGTTCACCGGCATGACGACCTGAGCGTCCCCGTCCGCTGAGGAGCCGCGGCGCCGGACGGCGCCGCGGCGCAGCACGTGCTGGGAGGAGCCTCATGCGAGGACGTCCTCCTCTCGCTCCTCGCATAGCCGGATCAGCGAGGAGAGCTCGACGTCCAGGCCTTCGGCGAGCGTCCGCAGGGTTCTGAACGTCGGGTTGATCTCGCCGCGCTCAATCGCGCCCACGTAGTTGCGATGCAACCTCGCGCGGAAGCCGAGCTCCTCCTGCGAGAGGACGCGGCAGGCGCGCAGCTCGCGCACCGCAGCGCCGAGCAAGAGAGCATGCGTCGAGTGCGTGCGGGAAGTACGCTTGTGCGGCATGGGAGCTCAGCCTCCTGTGCGTGGGCCGGGGCGCTGTGCCAGCAGCGCCCCGGCCGTTTTTGTGGGGGAAGGAAGCGAACGTTAGTTCGATGGTCGGACGGTCAGACGGGCAATTCACGCGCCTCGCGGAGATAATTTGCAGAGTCGAAATGAATTGATGCAAAGCACGCGAGCGCTGTAACGAGAAGCCGAGAGGACGGCTCGCGGTGGCGGGAATCGCCGCTCAGCGCGGCAGCGCGGCGAGCAGGCGCTCGAGGTCGTCGGCGCTGCTCCAGCCGCCGAACGACGCGCGCACGAGGTCCTCGCCAGGCAACGAGCGGACGACGACGCCCGCCACGGCGAGCCGCTCGACCACGGCCGCGGCATCCGGCTCGTGCCAGCTGACGAGCGTCGTGCGGTCGCGCGGGAGCACCTCGCGGCCGCCCTCGCGCAGCGCATCCGCCGCCGTGGCGGCGAGCTCGGCGGCGTGGGCGTGGAGCGCGTCCCATCGAGCCGCCGCGAGCACGTCGAGCGCGGCGTCGGCGTGCGCGAGCGAAGCCGCGGGCAGCGCCGGCGTGTCGTAGGCGCGCGCATCGGAGTGCACGGCCGCGTCAAGCCCGCGCGCCGGGTCGGCGAGGTTCAGGTAGCCCGGCGCGGGCGGGCGCAGCCGCTCGCGCAGCACCTCCGAGACGAACAGCAGGCCGGTCCCCTCCGGTCCGCACAGCCACTTCTGCCCCGCGGCCGCATAGGCGTCGGCACCGAGCGCGGCGACGTCGACTGCCAGCGCGCCGGCGCCCTGGGCGCCGTCGAGCAGCACTGGCACCTCCACGTCCGCCAGCGCCGCCGGCGCGAAGCGGCCGCTGCGCCAACTGACGTGCGAGCAGCAGACCAACCGCGTGCGCGGGCCGACCGCATCGGCGACCTCGGCCCACGGCGCCACCCGCACCGCGACCCCGCGCGCACGCTGCGCGAGCAGCGGTCCGAGCACGCCCGGATGCTCCTCGTCGCTCGTGACGACCTCGTCCCCCGCCCGCAGGTCGAGCGCCAACAGGACGCGCGCGACGCCCTCGGTCGTCGAGGTCGTCAGCGCGAGGTCAATGGAGGCGCAGCCGATGCGTGCCGCGTAGCCGGCGCGCAGCGCCGTCGCGAGCTGCTCGCGGCGAGCGAAGTGCGCGCCCGCGCGCCCGTCCACCTGCTCCCGCTCCAGCTCCGCGAGCGCAGCAATCGTCGCGGCGCGCGGCACCGGCCCGTTCGTGCCGGCGTTCAGGTAGGCGATGCGGTCGAGGACGGGGAACTGCGCTCGCAGCGATGCAAGCGGCTCCCTCACGCTCATCCCTGCTCGAGGACCGCGCGCGGCTGCTGCTCGCGCCAGCGCTCGTGCGACTCGTCGATCACGGTGATCGCATCCTCGCGAGAGAACCACCCGTCGACCTTCACGACCTTCCCCTCCGGCGTCTTGTAGATCGAGAAGAAGTGCGAGATCTCGTCCCGCAGCTGCTGCGGCAGGTCGTCGAGCTCGTCGATCATGTTCCAGTTGGGGTCCTCGAGCGGGACGCAGAGGACCTTGTCGTCGATGCCCTTGTCGTCGCGCATCTTGAACAGCGCGATCGGCTTGACGGGGATCACGCAGCCGGGGAACGTCGGCTCGGAGACGGTCACCATCGCGTCGAGCGGGTCGCCGTCCTCGCCCAGCGTCTGCGGGATGAACCCGTAGTCGGTCGGATAGACGACGGACGAAAAGAGGAAGCGGTCGAACTTGATCGCCTGCAGCTGCTCGTCCCACTCGTACTTGTTGCGCGAGCCCTTCGGGATCTCGACGAGGCAGTGGAGGTGATGTCGATCGTGCATGGAGCCGCACGATACGCGACGAGCGCCGCGAGGCGCGGCCCGGCGTACGATGAGGTCGATGGCGCACGCGCACGGCCACGCAGGACCTGCCCACGGGCACGCGGGGCACGCCCATGGCCACGCCCACGGCAGCGGAACGACCGACGCCCGGGCGCTGAAGATCGCGCTGACGCTGATCCTCACCTTCATGGGCGCGGAGATCGTCGCGGGCATCCTCGCCCACTCGCTCGCGCTGCTGTCGGACGCCGCGCACATGCTGACCGACGCCGCCGCACTCGCGCTCTCGCTCGTCGCGCTGCGAATCGCGAGACGGCCGGCGCGCGGCGCGATGACGTACGGCTTCGGCCGCGTCGAGATCCTGAGCGCCCAAGCGAACGGGATCACGCTCGTGCTGCTGGGGCTGTGGATCGTCTACGAGGCGGTCCGTCGGCTCGCCGCTCCGCCCGATGTCGAGGGGGCGATCGTCCTGATCGTGGCGGTCGTCGGGATCGTCGTGAACCTCGCGGCGACGCTCGTGCTCGCACGCGCCAACCGCGAGAGCCTCAACGTCGAGGGCAGCTTCCAGCACATCCTGACCGACCTGTTCGCATTCATCGCGACGGCGATCGCCGGCGCGGTGATCCTGCTGACCGCGTTCGCGCAGGCGGACGCGATCGCGTCGCTGGGCGTCGCGGCGTCGATGCTGTACGCCGGCACGCGGCTCGCGATCGCCTCCGGGCGCGTGTTCCTCGAGGCGGCGCCCGCCGGGCTCGACCCCGAGCTGATCGGCCGCACGCTGGCGGCGCACCCGGGCGTCGTCGAGGTGCACGACCTGCACGTGTGGGAGGTGACGTCCGGGTTTCCCGCGCTGTCGGCGCACGTCGTCGTCGGCGCCGGGCGCGACTGCCACGAGCTGCGGCGGGCGCTGCAGCGCGAGCTCGTCGAGCGCTTCGAGCTGCGCCACACGACGCTGCAGGTCGACCACGAGGCCGCGCCGCAGCCGCCGCTGCGGATCGAGCCCTACGCGACGTCGCCGAGCGCGAGTCGGCAGCCCGACCAGTAGTCGCCGGCCGGCGAGGCGAGGTAGGCGGCCAGCGCCGAGAGCTCAGCGTCGCCGGTTTTCGCGCCCGGCGTGATCGCGACCGTGGTGATCGCGTGGCGCGCCCACTCGATCGAGAGCGTGCGCGCGAGGTTCTCGGCGCCGGCGCGGACGCCTGCGGACGCCGAGTCGCCTGCGTCGGAGGGCGGGGCGACGAGCACAACCGTGCCGCCCCGGCCGCCGGAGATGAATGCGGTCGTTGCAACGGCGCGGACGGTAACCCAGGCCGTGTCGAGCGCTGTCCGCAGCGCGGCGTGGCCGCCGCCCGCGAACGCCGGGCGCAGGTCATGCAGCAGGACGTCGAGCGCACCGTGCGCGGCCAGCGCGTCGCGCGCGTGCTCGGCCGCCTCGTCCTCGTCGAGCGTCGCCGGGAGTGCCACCGTCGTCGCCCCGAGCGCCGCGAGTGGCGCTCCGAGAGCGTCGCCGCCACCGCCGAGCGCGACGACGCGGCCGTCGAGCAGGCCAGGGCGGAGCAGAGCGGTCGCGTCCATCGGCGTGTCAGCTTATGCCGCGTGCGCCGACCGAGGCGCCGCTCGGCACTGCGCCGCTACGGCCGCGCGCCCGCGGGCGTCGCGGGGCCGCGACGCGACGCGCGTACCCGGCGACGGACCTGCTTCTCGCCGAGCTGCTCGAGGTCCGCGTAGAGCTGGCGGATCGCGCCGAGGATCTCGTCCGCGACCGCCTGCTGCTGCTCGCGCGACGGGTCGGCGACCTGCGGGAAGTGGAGCGGCTCGCCGTACTGCACGAGCACCTTCGGGAACTGCAGCTTCTTCCAGTTGC
>DATHEP010000149.1:0-3426 GCA_035318525.1 Conexibacter sp. | reverse complement strand
GCGTGGGACCGGGAGTTCGGATTCCTGCGGGAGATGATGGTCGCGCCGGTCCGGCGGTCGTCGATCGTCGTGGGCAAGTGCCTCGGCGGCGCGACGGTCGCGGCGCTCCAGAGCGTGATCCTGCTGGCCCTGGCCGGCTTGGTGGACGTGCCCTACGACCCGGTGCTGCTGCTCGGCCTCTTCGGCCTGATGCTGCTGATCGCCTTCATGGTCACCGCCTTCGGCGTGATGGTGGCCGTCCGCATCAAGCAGATCCAGACGTTCACGACCGTGATGCAGATGCTCGTGATGCCGCTGTTCTTCCTCTCCGGCGCGCTCTACCCCGTCTCGGGACTGCCCACCTGGCTCGAGGTGCTCAACCGCCTCAACCCCCTGACCTACGCCGTCGACCCGATGCGGCGGCTGGTGTTCAACCACCTCGACATCTCCGAGGCCGCCCGGCGCACGCTCGACTCCGGCGTCACCTGGTTCGGCTGGCGCGTGCCCACGCTCGTCGAGGTGGGGATGGTGCTGGCGCTGGGCCTGGCGATGATGGGCGTCGCGATCTGGCAGTTCGCGCGGACGGAGTGACGGCCGGCGATCAGGCCGACGACGCCTTCATCAGCCTTCCGAGGTGCGTAGGATCAACAGCGATGGCTGACCCGTCCGCGACGCTCGCTCCGCAGTTCGGCGAGCTCGAGCGGTACCGGCGGCCGCTGACCGCCTACTGCTACCGCCTCCTTGCTTCGCCGTTCGACGCCGAGGACGCCGTGCAGGAGTCGTTCGTGCGCGCCTGGCGCAGCCTCGATCGCTTCGAGGGCCGCGCCGCGCTCAAGTCGTGGCTCTACCGAATCGCGACCAACGTCTGCTTCGACATGCTCAAGGCGAGCGGGCGGCGCGCTCGGCCGATGGACCTCGGACCGGCTGGCGAGCCGATCGAGGCGAACCTGCGGACGCGTCCCGAGACGACCTGGATCGAGCCGCTGCCCGACCGCACGCTGATCGCGGAGGACGGCGATCCTGCGGAGATCGCCGAGATGCGCGAGACGATCAAGCTCGCGTTCGTGGCGGCGCTTCAGCACCTCCCGCCGCGCCAGCGCGCCGCGCTCGTGTTGTGCGAGGTGCTGCGCTGGCAGGCCACGGAGGTGGCCGAGCTGCTCGGCACGAGCGTCGCGTCGGTGAACAGTGCGCTCCAGCGGGCGCGTACGACGATCGCCTCGGCGGAGCTCAGCGCCAGCACGACCGTCGACCGGCTCGGCGCCGCGGACCGCGCGCTGCTCGACCGCTACGTCGGCGCCTTCGAGCGCTACGACGTCGACGAGCTCACGCAGCTGATCCACGAGGACGCGCAGCAGTCGATGCCGCCGTTCGACCTCTGGATGCGCGGCCGTGACGACATCTTCGCCTGGTGGTGGGGGCCCGGCATCGTCTGCAAGGGCTCGCGCATGATCCCGGCCGGCACCGCCAACGGCTCGCCGGCGTTCGGCCAGTACAAGCCGAGTCCGGGCGGCGGCTACGAGCCGTGGGCGTTGCAGGTGGTCGAGATCTCAGGCGGGGGGATCGCCGAGCTGACGTTCTTCCTCGACGTCGAGCGGGTCTTCCCGCTCTTCGGGCTGCCCGCGCGGCTCGACGCCTGACGCGCCGGCGAGTCCCGTCAGCGCGAGCAGCGCACGCAGCTCGTCGGAGACGCCGAGCAGTCGCAGCGCGCGGCCGCGTCGCTGCGTGGCGAGCTGCAGCCGTGCCAGGCGGTCGACCGACGCGAGGTCCGCGTCGAGCCTGCTCGCGTCGAAGAAGAAGGCTGGAGTCTCACGGTTCTCGGCCACGTCCATGCATGGACTGTCGGGCGGCGAGAAATTCATCGGCGAACGTCACGTGACCTTGTCGACGGCGTCCTTGACCTTGTCCACGACGCCGCCGTCGCCGCCGTCCTTGGTCGGGCGCGTCGCCTCAACGCCGGCGTGGACGCTGGGCGGGCCGGCCATCAGCTCCGGCTCCTGCCCGAGCGCCGGCGCCGGGTCGGCGAACGTGAACTCGCCCTTGCCGTCGGGTGACCTTCCGGTCAGCCAGCGTGCCGACGGCTCCATCGGCGCGTCGGCGTGGCCGAAGAACGCGTAGGCGTACTTGTGGTAGTCGCCCTCGTCGGCGACGTCGTTGGGGGCGCTGGCGTTCGTGTCGCCCAGCTCCTCGATCGCCGCGAGCCACTGCTGCTGGTGCATCGTGTCGCGGGCGATCAGGAACGACAGCAGGTCCTTCATGCCGGGGTCGTCGGTCAGCTCGCGAAGCCGGGCGGCGAGCGTGCGGCCGATCGCCTCCGCCGCGACGTTCGCGCGCATGTTCGCCAGCAGGTTTCCGCCGACGTCGATGCAGTTGGCGTTGAACGGCACGCCGTTCGCGTCCGCCGGCATCGCCGCGAGACCGCCCGAGAGAAAGTGGCGCGGCTCGACGCCGCTCATCCGCGCCGCCACGAGCGGGTTGGTGACGACGTCCTCGACCTTCTCCGAGGGGGCGCCGTCGAGGTTCATCGCGACCGCGGTCGCGAGCACCTCGATGTGCCCGATCTCCTCGGTGCCGGTGTGCAGCAGCATGTCGCGGTACTTCTTCGGGCCGCGCGCGCCCCAGGCCTGGAACAGATACTGGTTCATCACGCGCATCTCGCCCTCGGGGCCGCCGATCGCCTGCTGCAGCATCCGTGCGAAGACCGGGTTGGGCTTGTCGACGCGTACCGTGTACGCGAGCTCTCTGTGATGGTGGAACATGTCGGAAGTTCCTCCTCTCTGCGTTCGATGGTTGGCTGTCAGTCCGCCGCTCAAACACTGCTCACGAGCAGCGCGACGAGGGCCGCGAAGCCGGCGACGCCGATCACGACGACTGCCAGCACGGGCGCGAGACGGCTGCGTGCCGCAGCGGCGGTGTCCCCGGGAGCGCGGTTCGGCCCGCCCTCTTCCAGCGGGCGGCCCTCCCGCGCCGCGCGCTGCTCAGCGCGGCCGTCGACCCGCAGCACAAGCGCCAGCCAGACGGCGGCCGCGGCCCACAGGATGGCGGGCACAGCCCACACGAGACCGCCCTCCGCGATCGCCGCGACGAGCGTGATGACGAGCAGCCCGACGACGACGGCGACCGGCATCAGGCCGATCACCGAACCGCTGCCGGCGGGGCTGCTGGCCTCGGCCGACGGTGTCATGACGGTGCGCTGCTGCAGCGCCGCCTGCGCCGGCTCCGCGTCGGGATCGGCGAGGTTATCGTTGTGGCCAGTGGAGACGACCTCGGCGGCGCCGCCTGCCCGCTGGGCGCCGGCGAACTCCTCCGTCAGCTCAATCAGGACACGATCCGGGTCGCTGACGCCCTCCGCCTCGAGCTTCGCGGCGGTCGTCGGGTGGAGATGCTCGACGTTTGTCGTCAGGTGGATCGCGAAGCTTGCGACAAGCAGCGTGCCGGCCGCATGCACCG
>DATHEP010000148.1:0-14754 GCA_035318525.1 Conexibacter sp. | reverse complement strand
CCGACGCGGTTCACGAGCGCGGTCCCGCCGGCGCGCTCGACGACATCGCGCACCGCGCGGCTGGCGCGCACGTCGTAGAGGACGGTCACAGGGTCGGTGGGATCCGACTCCTTCGCCAGCAGCGCCTCGGCGAGCAACGCGGTCAGAAAGTCGCCGTCGACGAACGCGCCCGTGTCGTCGATGAAGAAGCAGCGGTCCGCGTCGCCGTCCCACGCGATGCCGAGGTCGGCGCCGGTCTCCACGACCTTCTCCATGATGAAGGCGCGGTTCTCGGGCAGCAGCGGATTCGGCTCGTGGTCGGGGAACTCGCCGTCCGGCGTCCAGTACGCGGTCACGAGGTCGAGACCGAGCCGCTCGAGCAGCGGCCCGACCATCGGGCCGGCCATGCCGTTGCCACCGTCGACGACGACGCGCAGCGGCTTGATCGCATCCGCGTCGACGAGCGCCAGCGCGGCCTCCTGGAAGGGCGCGTAGAGGTCGACCTGCTCGGTCGAGCCGGTCCCCGCCGCCGGCGAGCGGGGGATCCCCGCTTCGATCAGGCGCCGGATGTCCTGGATGCCCTCGTCGCCCGACAGCGCGAGCGCGCCCTCGCGCACGAGCTTCGCGCCCGTGTAGGGCTTCGGGTTGTGCGAGGCGGTGCACATGAGGCCGCCGTCGAGCGCGCGCGAGCCGACGAGCCAGTACAGCATCTCGGTCCCGACCATCCCGGCGTCGAGCACGTGGACGCCCTCGGCCACGAGCCCCTCGCGGTAGCGGGCAGCCAGCTCGGGGGCGGTCAGGCGCATGTCGCGGCCGAGCGCGACGCGCAGCTCGCCGATCGGCTTGCCGGACAGGTCGGACAGCACGTGCGCGAAGGCGCGGCCGATCAGCTCGGCCGCGTCCCCGTCGATCTCGCGTCCCGCGATGCCGCGGATGTCGTAGGCCTTGAAGACCTCGGGAGGGAGCTGGGGCATGCGAGCGCGGATCCTACGTAACATGGCGCCGGCATGAGCCCCGCCGAGCCGAGCGTCGTCATCCTCTGCGGCGGGCGTGGCACGCGCCTGCAGGAGCACACGGAGTCGATCCCCAAGCCGCTCGTGGAGATCGGCGGCCAGCCGATCGTCGGGCACGTGATCCAGATCTACCTGGCGCACGGCTTTCGCCGCTTCGTGCTCTGCACCGGCTACAAGGGCGAGCTGGTCGAGCGCTTCGTCGCGGACCGGGCATGGCCGGACGACGTGGCGGTGACGTGTCTCGACACGGGCCTCGACACGCCGACCGGCGGCCGCGTGCTGCAGGCGGCGCACCACCTCGACGGCGAGCCCTTCTGCGCGACCTACGCCGACGGCGTCGCCGACGTCGACCTGCTCGCGCTGCTCGCCGCCCACCGCGCTCACGGGGGCCTCGCGACGGTGACCGTCGTCCGGCCGCGGCTGCAGTTCGGCGTCGCGCAGCTCGACGACGACGGCCGGGTGCGCGGGTTCAGAGAGAAGCCGCGCGCCGACGCCTGGGTCAACGGCGGGTTCTTCTGCTTCGAGCCCGGCATCGCGGCATACCTCGCCGAGGACAGCGTGCTGGAGCGCGAGCCACTCGAGCGGCTCGCGACCGCCGGCGAGCTGCACGCGTTCCGGCACGGGGGATTCTGGGAGTGCATGGACACCTACAAGGACGCGGTGCTGCTCAACGACCTGTGGGAGCAGGGAATGGCCCCCTGGCGCACGGGTGCGGTCGCCCCCGCGGCGCGATGAGCCGCTCGGTCTTCGTGACCGGCGCCTACGGCCTGCTCGGCAGCTGGCTCACGCGCGCGCTCGTCGCGCGCGGCGACCGCGTCACCGTCCTGCGCCGCGACCGCGCACCGCGCTCCGCGCTGCTGCTGGACGGCGTCGAGCAGGCGGTCGACGTCGTGCACGGCGACCTCAACGACCCTGGACTCGTCGCTCGCGCGCTCGGCGAGTACGAGGTCGACACGGTCTTCCACCTCGCCGCGCAGACGATCGTCGGCACCGCGAACCGGTCGCCGGTCGAGACGTTCGAGTCGAACGTCCGCGGCACCTGGACCCTGCTGGAGGCGTGCCGCCTGCATGGCATTGAGCGGGTGCTCGTGGCGGCCTCCGACAAGGCCTACGGCGCGAGCGCCACGCTGCCCTACCGCGAGGACCACCCGCTCGAGCCACGCCATCCGTACGACGTCAGCAAGGCGGCGACCGACCTCATCGCGCGCTCCTACTGGCACACGTTCGGGCTGCCCATCGCGGTGACGCGCTTCGCGAACCTCTACGGCGGCGGCGACCTCAACCGCTCGCGGCTGGTCCCCGAGGCCGTCGCCGCGGCGCTCGCGGGCCGCGCACCGGTGATCCGCTCCGATGGCACGCCGGAGCGCGACTTCCTCTACGTCGAGGACGCGGTGGACGCCTACCTGCGGCTGTGCGACGCGCTCGACGAGGGCCTGCTCCGCACGGTCGAGTGGTACCGCAGGCATCCGCAGGCGCTCGCGTAACTAGAATCCGCCTCCATGGCCGGACATTCCAAGTGGGCGGGGATCAAGCACAAGAAGGCGATCGTCGACGCCAGACGCGGCGCGGCGTTCACGAAGCTGGCGCGTGCGATCACGGTCGCCGCGCGTGACGGCGGCGGCGATCCCGAGCACAACGCGGCGCTCGGGAACGCGATCCAGAAGGCGAAGGACGCCTCGATGCCGAAGGACAACATCGAACGCGCGATCGCCAAGGGCACCGGTGAGGGCGCTGACGCGGACGCGATCGAGGCGATCCTCTACGAGGGCTACGGCCCCGGCGGCGTCGCGCTGCTGATCGAGGCGCTCACCGACAATCGCAACCGCACCGGCTCGGACGTGCGCCACCTCCTCACCAAGCACGGCGGCAGCCTCGGCGAGCCCGGCTCGGTCGCGTACCTGTTCGACAAGCAGGGCGTGGTGACGGTCGACGCGGAGCGCTGGGGCGAGGACGACCTGATCGTCGCGATCGACGCCGGCGCGGAGGACATCGTGCAGGACGACGACGTCTTCGAGGTGCTCACGCCGCCGAGCGACCTCGCCGCCGTGCGCGCGGCGATCGAGCAGGCGGGGATCGAGATCGGCATGGCCGAGGTCACCCAGCGGCCAAAGACGCGCGTCCCGCTCGACGAGCAGCATGCCGGCAGCCTGCTGCGCCTCGTCGACGCGCTCGAGGAGAACGACGACGTGAACGCGGTCCACGCGAACTTCGACGTGGACGCCGACGTGCTCGAGAAGCTCGCCTGACGGCGTCGGCATCACGTCAGGCGGCGTCCTCGCCGGCTCACGTGCGAAGCACGCTTCACCGGCTGCGTCCGCGGTGCGGGAGCGCGAGCTCCGCGAGCGGACATCCGTCAGGAGGCGTCCGGCGAGACACGCAGAATCCCGAACGTATGATCGTCCTCGGCATCGACCCTGGCACCGCCAGCACGGGCTACGGGGTCGTGCAGCAGCGCTCCGGCCGCCTGCTCGCGCTCGACGGCGGCGTGATCGAGACGCCGACGGGGCTCGCGCTCGAACGGCGCCTGACGACGATCCACGCGCGCGTGGCGGAGCTGCTCCGCGAGCACGTGCCGCTCGCCGTCGCGGTCGAGGACCTCTACTTCGGCGCCAACGCGCGCTCGGCGCTCGCCGTCGGGCAGGCGCGCGGGGTCGTTCTGCTCGCCGCCGGCCAGGCGGGGCTGCCATGCGCTTCGTACACCCCCCAGCAGGTGAAGAGCGCCGTCTGCGGCTCCGGCCGCGCCGAGAAGGCGCAGGTTCAGCAGATGGTCCAGCGGCTGCTGTCGCTCGCCGAGCTGCCGCGCCCCGACCACGCGGCGGACGCGCTGGCCGTCGCGATCTGCCACCAGAACCGCGCGCCGCTCGCGGCGGCCGCGGGTGTGACGTCGCCCGCAGGCGGACCGCTTGCGGCCGCCGGAGGGCGAAAGTCATGATCGCGCTCGTGCGCGGCGAGGTCGCGAGCCGCCGTCCCTCACCGCCGAGCGGGGGGGAGGTCGTCGTCGACGTCGCGGGCGTCGGGTACCGGCTCGCGGTCTCCAGCGAGACGCTCGAGCACGTCCCGGCCGCCGGCAAGCAGGTGACGCTCCACAGCCACCTGATCGTGCGGGACGACGCGCTGCAGCTCTACGGCTTTGCGACCGAGGAGGAGCGCGATCTCTTCCTGATGCTGCTCGGCGTCCAGTCGGTCGGCCCGAAGGTCGCGCTCGCGGTCCTCTCCGGCGCGCCGCCGCGCGAGCTGCTCGGCGCGCTCGCGGCCGGCGACGCGGCGCGCTTCCAGGCCGTCCCCGGGATCGGCAAGCGCACGGCCGAGCGCATCATCGTCGAGCTGCGCGAGAAGGCCGGCGTCACCCTGCCGGACGGCGAGATTCGCGTCTCCGCGGGCGACGACCCGCGCTCGCTCGCGCGCGAGGGCCTCGTCGGGCTCGGCTACACCGTCCAGGAGGCCGACAAGCTGCTCGACGGCGCGCCCGGCGAGACGCCTGAGGACCTGATCGCCCACGCGCTGCGGACGGCACGGCGGTGAGCGGCGCGCGCATCCAGACGCCGGTCGAGCTCCCCGAGGACGAGCTCGACCGCTCGCTGCGCCCACGTCGCCTGGCGGAGTTCGTCGGCCAGGCATCGGTGCGGGAGCAGCTCGCCGTCTCGATCGAGGCCGCCGCTGCGCGCGGCGACGCGTTGGACCACGTGCTGCTCGCCGGGCCGCCCGGCCTCGGCAAGACCTCGCTCGCGCAGATCGTCGCCGCCGAGCTCGACGTCCCGTTCGTGCAGACCGCGGGTCCGGCGCTCGAGCGCAAGGGCGACGTGGCCGCCTTCCTGACCGCGCTCGAGCCGCGCGCGGTCTTCTTCGTCGACGAGATCCACCGGCTCCCGCGCGCGCTCGAGGAGACCTTCTACCCGGCGATGGAGGACGGGCAGCTCCCGATCACGGTCGGGCAGGGCGCCGGCGCGCGGATCGTCACGCTCGACCTGCCGCCCTTCACGCTCGTCGGCGCGACGACGCGCGCCGGCCTGCTGACGACGCCGCTGCGCGACCGCTTCGGCATCCAGCACCGCCTCGAGCACTACGACGCCGTCCACCTCGCGCAGATCGTGCGCCGCTCGGCGGCGCTGCTGCGGATCGAGGTCGAAGAGGAGGGAGCTCACGCGATCGCCGCCCGTAGCCGCGGCACGCCGCGCGTCGCCAATCGCCTGCTCAAGCGCGTGCGCGACTACGCCGAGGTGCGCGGAGACGGCACCGTCACGTCCGCTGTCGCAGACCGTGCGCTCGACATGCTCGAGGTCGACCACGAGGGCCTCGACCGGCTTGACCGCGAGCTGCTGCGGGCGATCTGCGAGCTGTTCGGCGGCGGTCCCGTCGGCCTCTCGACGCTTGCCGTCGCGGTCGGCGAGGAGCAGGACACCGTCGAGGACGTCTACGAGCCGTATCTGCTCCAGCGCGGCTTCATCGAGCGCACGCCGCGCGGTCGCGCGGCGACGCGGCGGGCGTGGCTGCACCTCGGTCTGGAGCCGCCGGCCGAGACGCCGCAGCTGTTCGGCTGACGATCCGCGCGAAGCCGGAATTCGTGACCTCCTCGGGAGTCGCGGCTCCTTACCCGCGCTTGATGCGCAGGCTCGTATGCTGTTCCGGGATGGCGCACCTCTTCATCTGCCCGAACTGCGGCGCTCGCACGACTGAGACCGACCGCACCGCCGGCTTCCGCCGCAGTCCGAAGGGCTGCTCGAGATGCGGCTTCGGCTTTCTGTTCGAGCTGCTCGACGACTACTACCCGGCGCCCGACGCCGCCTTCTTCGTCTGTGACCGCGAGGGTCGCGTGATCGGCTGCGGGCGCGGCTCGTTCGAGCTGACCGGACTCGACGACGAGCGCGTCATCGGCCGCTCGGTGCGCGAGGTGCTGGGGCTCGACTTCGGCGAGGAGGGCCAGGACGTCGTCGGGACGGTCCTAGAGTGGGGGGTCCGCGCCCTGAACAAGCGCGTCACCGTGAACGCGGAGGGCGACCTGCCGGCCCAGGCCGTCGCTGACCTGTTCCCCGCGTATGACGACGACGGCGGGCTGCTGCTCGTGCTGACGCCCGCCAAGTAGGATCGGCTGGTCATGACCGACCGTCGCCGCAACGGCCTCATTCTGCTCCTCGTCGCCGGCCTGCTGGCCGCGTCGCTGCTCGTGATCGCGGCGAAGCCGACGCGCCTGGGGCTCGACCTCAAGGGCGGCGTCGAGCTCGTCTACCAGGGCGAGCCGACGCAGCAGGTGCCAGAGGTGACGCCCGAAGCGCTCGACCGTGCGCTCGACATCATTCGCAGCCGCGTCGACCAGCTCGGCGTCGGCGAGCCGGAGATCCAGCGCTCCGGCAGAGACCAGATCTCGGTCGGCCTGCCCGACGTGCAGGACATCAGACGCGCGCAGTCGCAGGTCGGCACGCCCGCCCAGCTCTACTTCTACGACTGGGAGCAGAACGTCCTCACCCCGGACGGCAGAACAGTCGCCCCGCTGCTGCCGAGCCAGGACCCCGACGCACAGCGCCTCAGCCAGGCCTCGGGCGACCCGGGCCAGGGGCAGACGCTGTACGACGCCGTCACGCTCGCCTCCGAGCAGAGAGCGATCACCGACGACGCGAACGGGTCGCGGCTCGGCTCGGCGTACTACCTGTTCGACAGAGACCACCGCTACCTCGCCGGGCCGGAGCGCTCGAGAGCGGACCTCCTGTCCGCGATCGACAGATCGTCGTTCCCGGAGAGAAGCGAGGTCGTCATCGTCCCGGAGGGCTACGTCGTCCTGCAGGCCGTCGCCGCGGACGAGAACGCGCGCGTCGAGGCGAGAGATCCCAGCGCGCGCTTCTACGTACTGCGCGACCGCGTCGCGCTGGCGGGCAAGGACCTCAAGGACCCGCAGCAGGGCTTCAACGAGCTGCAGCAGCCGGACGTCGAGTTCAGATTCACGGCCGACGGCAAGCGCGCGTTCCACGACGTCACGCGCAAGATCTCCGAGCGCGGGACGGACCTGCGCCTGCCCGGCGTCGACCCGCGCGCGGTGCTGCAGCACTTCGCGGTCGCGCTCGACGGCAGACTGATCTCGGTCGCCTCGATCGACCCGCAGGCGCTGCCGGAGGGCATCGACGGCGAGAACGGCGCGGTGATCGAGGGCGGCTTCACGATCCAGAGCGCGCAGGACCTCGCGAACCTGCTGCAGCTCGGCGCCCTGCCGATCGGCCTGAAGCTGATCTCGCAGTCGCAGGTGTCGGCGACGCTCGGCAGACAGGCGCTCGACGAGGGCCTGCTCGCGGGCGCGGTCGGCCTCGCGATCGTCGCGATCTTCCTGATCGCCTTCTACCGCGTGCTGGGCGTGATCGCCGCGGTCTGCCTCGGCATCTACGCGATCTACTTCTTCGCGCTGATCAAGCTCGTCCCGATCACGATGACGCTGCCGGGCATCGCCGGCCTGATCCTCACGATCGGCGTCACCGCCGACGCGAACATCGTGATCTTCGAGCGCGTGAAAGAGGAGGTGCGCGCCGGGCGATCGATCTCGGCCGCGATCACGGTCGGCTACAGAAAGGGCCTGACCGCGATCATCGACGCGAACGTCGTGACGATCATGACGGCGTTCATCCTCTTCATGCTCGCGACGGCGGGCGTGAAGGGCTTCGCGTTCGTGCTCGGCATCGGCACGCTCGTGTCCCTCTTCACCGCCGTGATGGCGACGCAGGCGATCCTTGCGACGATGGGCAGAACGGCGCTGCTCGCGCGCCCGTCGGCGCTCGGCGCGGGGGAGCAGCGGGTGCGCTGGCACGTCGACTTCATGGGCGCGTCGAAGTGGTTCTTCTCGATGTCCGGCGTGATCCTCGCGATCGGCGCGCTCTCGATCGGCGGCAACGGGCTGAACTTCGGGATCGACTTCACCTCGGGCACGCGCGTCACGACCAACCTCGTGCAGCCGTACGACGAGGAGGCCGTCCGCTCGACGCTCGCCTCGATCGGTGTCGCCGACGCGAAGGTCCAGCGTCTCGAGAACCCGGAGCTCGGCCCGAACGTCGTGCAGGTCTCGACCGAGCAGTTGCAGCCGTTGGAGGTGCAAAGACTGAGAGCCGCGCTCGACGAGGAGTTCGGCGGCACGACCAACTTCTCCAGCTCGTCCGTCGGACCGACCTTCGGCGAGACGGTTGCGAACAACGCGATCGTCGCGATCATCGCGTCGCTGCTCGTGATCTCCGCCTATATCGCGCTGCGCTTCCAGTGGAAGTTCGCGGTGCCGGTGCTGATCGCCGTGCTGCACGACATCCTCATCACCGGCGGCGTGTACTCGTTGACGGGCCGGGAGGTGACCTCGGCGACGATCGCGGCCCTGCTGACGATTCTCGGCTTCTCGCTGTACGACACGATCATCGTGTTCGACCGCATCCGCGAGAACATGCCACGGATGCCGCGAGCGGCGTTCTCCCAGATCGTCAACCGCTCGATGTCCGAGGTGCTGACGCGCTCGCTGGCGACGTCCTTCTCGACCGGCCTGCCGGTGCTCGCCCTGATGCTGTTCGGCGGCGAGACGCTGCGGGACTTTGCCTTCGCGCTGCTCGTCGGCATCATCTCCGGCACCTACTCGTCGGTCTTCATCGCCGGTCCCGTGCTGACGCACTGGAAGGAGCGCGAGCCGGTCTACCGCGCCCGCCATGCGCGGATCATGGCCGAGAACGGCGGCGTCGTGCCGGCCTACGCCGTCGCCGGGCCCGGCGGCGCCCCGGTGGACGTAGAGCCGGAGACCGGCCGCGCGCGCGAGCGCAGACGGCTGACGACCCCCGAGGAGCCGGGGGAGATCTCCAGAGAGGAGTTCGAGCGTCTGGCGCGCGACATCGGCGTCGAGCACAGCGCCACGGTCGTTCCGCCGCAGCCTCCGCGAGCACGCGCCGCGACGGTCACGCCGCCGCCCGTCGCGCCGACGGAGCGCAGAGCCGACAGGGGGCGGGCGCCCGATGAAGCGGAGAACGACGGAATGGTCCAGGAGCCCTCGAGACCTCGCGGCTCGGGCGGCAGACGCAACCGCCGTCATGGGAGGCCACGCTGATGGGACTGCTCGCTTGGGTGATGATGGGTCTCGCGGTCTGGCACTTCACGATCTTCCTGCCGGACCGCTGTTGGGGCGGGATCGTCGGCGCGTTCCTCGGGGCCATGTTCGGCGCGATGATCTTCGGCTGGGTCATCAGCGGCTTCACCGTCCCCGGTGAGAGCGAGACGACGATCATGACCGCGCTGGAGGGCATCCCCGGCGCCTTGATCGGCATCGGGCTCATCTACGCCGAGGGCATCCGCCGCGAGCCTGCGGTCGCCTGACGGCGCGTCCGCGGCGGCTGACGCCACCGTCGTGCTCGCCGTACCTCCAGTACGGCTGTGCGCGCCGGCGGCGTCATCCATCCGCGGCCGCACCGTCAGGCGACCGCAGGCTGCGTGGTTGTTCCGTCGGGGTGCCCGCCTAGCCTGCGTCCGTGTCTGAGATCGCCGTCGCACCCGCTCCCGCGGCACCGCCTCCTTCGCCGCGGCCTGCGCCAAGGCTTGCCGTCGCGCCGTGCGACTCGGCCGCCGTCGAGACGCTGCGCGGCGTGCTCGGGGTCTCGCGCACGTTCGCGCAGGTGCTCGTGCGGCGCGGGCTCGGCGAGGCGGAGGCGGCGCGAGCATTCCTTGCCGCTGAGGAGCGGCATGACCCGCGTGGGTTCGCGGGCATGGACGATGCCGTTGGGTTGATCTTGCGTCACGTCACGGCCGGTTCCCGCATCACGGTCCATGGCGACTACGACGTCGACGGCGTGTGCGCCACCGCCATCCTGTTGCGGGCGCTGCGCGGGCTCGGCGCCGACGCGGACTGGTTCCTGCCCAGCCGTGTGGACGACGGCTACGGGCTTGCGGCGGCGACGGTCGAGCGGCTGGCCGCGCGCGGGACGAGTCTGCTCGTCACCGTCGACTGCGCGATCACGGCGGTCGAGGAGGTCGCGCTCGCGCGCGAGCGCGGCTTGGACGTGGTCGTCACCGATCACCACCAGCCGCGCGCCGACGGCGCGCTGCCCGCCGCGCCGATCGTGCATCCGGCACTCGGCGGCTACCCCTGCGCCGACCTGTGCGCGGCCGGCGTCGCGTACAAGCTGGCGCAGGCGCTCGCGTTGGCGACAGGCGGCGATCCCGCCGCGGCGGACGACGACCTCGACCTCGTGGCGCTCGCGACCGTCGCGGACCTCGTCCCGCTGCAGGGGGAGAACCGGCGGCTCGTGCGCGCCGGCCTGCGGGCGCTCGCGTCGACCGGCAAGCCGGGGCTGCGCGCGCTGATGCGCGTCGCACGCGTCGATCCGAGCGGCCTCGACGCGCGCGCCGTGGGCTTCCGCCTCGCGCCCCGCATCAACGCGGCTGGCCGCCTCCATCGCGCCGACGCCGGTGTCGAACTGCTGCTGACCGCGGACGACGCACGCGCCACGGCGATCGCCGACGAGCTTGATCGCGCCAACGCCGAGCGTCGCTTCACCGAGCAGCGGATCCTGTTCGAGGCCGAGGCGCAGGTGCGCGAGCTCGGCGAGCGGCCTGCCTACGTGCTCGCCGGCGAGGGCTGGCACCCTGGCGTGATCGGCATCGTCGCCTCGCGCATCGTCGAGCGCCACCACCGTCCGGCGATCCTGATCGCGCTCGACCCCCCGCTCGCCGCCGACGCCGTGCCGGCCCCCGACGCCGACCCGCCGACGGGCACCGGCTCCGGGCGCTCGATCCCCGGCTTCGACCTGCTCGGGGCGCTGCACGCCGCTGCGCCGCTGCTGGAGCGCTACGGCGGCCACCGCGCAGCCGCCGGGCTGACCATCCACGCCGATCGCGTCGACGAGCTGCGCGAGGCGATCGAGGCGCACGCGGCAGCGGTGTTGACCGCGGAGCTGCTGACGCCGGTCGAACGCGTGGACGCCGTAGTCGGCGGCGGCCAGCTCGGCCTCGCGCTCGCCGACGAGCTCGCGCGGCTGGAGCCGACCGGCATGGGGAACCCGGGCGTCAACCTGCTCGTCGCGGGCGCGGGCCTCGTCGACGTCCGGCCGATGGGTGATGGCAAGCACGCGCGCTTCACCGTCGAGGCCGGAGGCGGCCGCTGCCGCGCCGTCTCGTTCGGCTGCGACGGCCGTCTGCCCGTCCCCGCTGACAGCCCCGCCGACGCGACCTTCCGCCTCGAGCGCAACAGCTGGAACGGCGCCGTCGAGCCGCGGCTGCGCCTGCGGCACGCGCAGCCGAGCGCGCCCGGTCAGATCGAGATCGTGGGGGAGCCGGCCCCAGACGAGTGGCTCACCGCCGTCATCGCGACCGCTGATCGGGTGGGTGGGCCCGATTCGACAGGACCCGCCCGCAGCAGCGCCGGACCCGAGCCAGGAAGCGCTCGAACCCCCATCGAGCGCCACGGCGAAAGCGCGACAGCCGTCCTCCACGACCTCGTCGCCCAGGGCGCCCGTGTGCTCGCAGTCTGCGCCCACGTCGGGCGTCGGATCGAGGGCCTGCAGCAGCGCTCCGGAGGCTTCGCGCTCACCAGCCACGCCGCCCTCGCGCGCCAGCCGGACCTCGCGGCCGCCTTCGAGCACCTCGTCGTGCTGGACTCGCCTGCGCATCCCGACGAGGCCGCGCGGCTGCGAGTCGGCCCGCCCGGCACGTTCGCCCACATGACATGGGGTGCGGCTGAGCTACGCTTCACGCAGCAGATCCATGAGTCGGAGCACGATCTTCGTGCCCAGCTCGTGCCGTTCTACCGGGCCCTTCGGGAGCGCGGCGGTGCGGCCGGCGAGGAGCTCGAGGCGTTGCTCCGCGGGGATGGCCTCCACGGGAGGTCGGTCGCGCAGGCGGCACGCATCGTGGCGATCCTCACGGAGCTGGGGCTCGTCAGCCTCGACCGGGACCTGCCGGCCCTTACGGTCCGGGACGCCGCGCGCACGACGCTCGAGCGCTCCGCGACCTACCGGGCGACGATGCAGCACGACGAGGACGCTCGCAGATGGCTGACGAAAACGGCAACGAGACAACACACGGCGAATCCCCTTCCGGCGTCCGCGTAGCGCGGGCGGCGGCCGGCGCGACGCTGCCGGCCGAGCGCGACATGGTCGACCGCCAGCCGGTCGACTCGCTCGACCATCCCGCGTCGCATGCGCCGATCCGCCGTGCCGGCCTCACCGCGACCGAGCGCGAGCTGCTCGGCGACCTGTTCGCGATCGTCGAGGAGCACGCCGCCGAGAGCACGCTCGAGATCGATCGCGACAAGGTCGAGGGGGCGTTCGTCTACGCCTGCGAGCACCACGCCGACCAGCGGCGCAAGTCCGGCGAGGAGTTCATCATCCATCCCGTCGGCGTGGCGAAGATCTGCGCCGGCATGCGGCTCGACACCGAGACGCTGTGCGCCGCGCTGCTGCACGACACGGTCGAGGACACGTCGGCCTCGATCGAGGACGTTACGGCCGCGTTCGGCGAGGAGGTCGGCCAGCTCGTCGACGGCGTGACCAAGCTCACCGGCCTGACCTTCTCCTCGCGCGACGAGGCGCAGGCGGAGAACTACCGCAAGATGATGGTCGCGATGGCCTCGGACATCCGGGTCATCCTGATCAAGCTCGCCGACCGCCTGCACAACATGCGCACGATCGGTGCGATGCCGAAGCAGAAGCAGATCGAGAAGGCGAAGGAGACGCTCGACATCTACGCGCCGATCGCGCATCGGCTGGGCATCCACGCGATCAAGTGGGAGCTCGAGGACCTCGCGTTCGCCGCGCTGCACCCGCGCAAGTACGCGGAGATCAAGGGGCTCGTCAACCAGCAGCGCACCGAGCGCGAGCGCTACGTCAACGAGGCCGGCACGTATCTCGCACACGAGCTCGAGGCGCTCGGGATCGAGGCGGAGATCTCCGGTCGCGCCAAGCACTTCTACTCGATCTACTCGAAGATGACGAGAAAGGGCCGCGAGTTCAACGAGATCTACGACCTCACCGCGATGCGCGTGATCGTCGACTCGGTGAAGGACTGCTACGGCGCCGTCGGCGTGATCCACTCGCTCTGGAAGCCGCTCCCGGGCCGCTTCAAGGACTGGGTCGCGATGCCCAAGTGCAACATGTACCAGTCGCTGCACACGACGGTGATCGGGCCCGAGGGGCGCCCGCTCGAGATCCAGATCCGCACGTGCGACATGCACGACATGGCGGAGTTCGGGATCGCCGCGCACTGGCTCTACAAGCAGGACCCGGCCGCGGATGACGGCAAGCTGCGCTGGCTCAGACGGCTGGTGGACTGGCAGCAGGAGCTGTCGGACCCGAAGGAGTTCGTCGACACGCTGAAGGTCGACCTGTTCGAGGACGAGGTCTTCGTCTTCACGCCGAAGGGCGAGGTCAAGTCGCTCCAGGCGGGCGCGACGCCGCTCGACTTCGCCTACGAGGTCCACACCGACGTCGGCCACCGCTGCGTAGGGGCGAAGGTCAACGGCAAGATCGTGCCGCTCTCCTACGAGCTGAGATCGGGAGACATCGTCGAGGTGCTGACCTCGAAGCGCGAGCGCGGTCCCTCGCGCGACTGGCTCGCCGTCGTCAAGACGACGCGTGCCCGCAACAAGATCCGCCAGTGGTTCAAGAACGAGTCGCGCAAGGACACCGAGCACGCCGGGCGCGAGACGCTGCAGGACCACCTCAAGAAGCAGGGGCTGCCGGCGCAGCGGATCGTCGGCTCGCCGCTGCTCGCGGACGTGATCCGCGAGATGGGCTTCCGCAAGGGCGACGAGTTCTACATCGCGCTCGGCGCCGCGAAGATCTCGCCGAAGGTCGTCGTCAACAAGGTGATGCAGCGGCTCAAGCAGGGTGAGGCCGCCGAGGGCACGCCGACCGCCGCCGACGACCTGCTGCAGACGAGCCCCCAGCGCGAACGCCGCCCGACGACCTCGTCGACGCGCTTCGGCATCGCCGTCGACGGCGTCGGCGACGTGATGCTGCGGCTCGCGAAGTGCTGCCGTCCCGTGCCGGGCGACCCGATCGTCGGCTACGTCTCGCTCGGGCGCGGCATCACGATCCACCGCGGGGACTGCCCGAACGTCGAGATCTTGCGCAAGGACCCCGACCGCTTCACGCCGGTCTCGTGGGATGGCGAGTCGTCGACGTCCTTCAAGGTCGAGCTGCACATCGACGGGTGGGACCGCCACCGGCTGCTCGAGGACCTCTCGCGCACGTTCTCCGAGGCCGGCATCAACATCGTGGAAGCGCGTTGCACGTCGAACCCGCCGATGATCCGCAACCGCTTCGTCGTCGAGGTCGCCGACACGAAGACGCTCGACGCGACGATCAACCGCTTGCGCAACATCGAATCGGTGTTCGACGCCTACCGCGTCACCCCGGGCGCCGGCGCCTGACGCACCGCAAAGCGGTCCCGGCCGCATCGGCTCGGCTAGAGTTGGCCGGTGTCGTCCGGGGGGACAGTGGGGGCGGAGCACGCACGCACGCCCGCTCGCGGCCTTCGCGCGCCGCGCTGGAGCGCGGACGCGTGGGCGGCGATCGCCGTCACGCTGCTGTTCGTCACCGTCACCTGCTGGTGGCTGGCCGAGGACGCCGCTGTGCAGTTCGGCGGCGGGGCCTCGCACCTGTACGCGTCGTTCCTCTACTGGGACTTCGTCAGAGAAGGAGACCTGCTCAGAGCATTCGAGCTCTCGACCTACTACCCGCCGGGGATCCGCCTGTTCGGTGCGCTCGCGCTCGTGCTCGGCGGCAAGAGCGTGGCGGCGCCGATCGTCGCGCAGAACCTCGTCTTC
>DATHEP010000147.1:0-3073 GCA_035318525.1 Conexibacter sp. | reverse complement strand
GGTGTCCGCGACTCGGGGCGGAATGCGGGCGAGCGCGAAGTCGACGGTGACCATTCTGCCGGCCAGCTTGTTGACGTACTGCGTCGGCGCCCAGTAGCCGCTCTCCAAAGGTCCGACGGTGTAGCCCTGGTTGGTCTTGTTCTTCGGGATGTGGATGCGGTAGCGGCCGTCCGCGCGGGTGACGCCTTGGAAGACGCTCTGTCTCGGGTAGGGCGGCCCGCCTCCGGGGCCGTGTGGGTTCGGCCCGACCGCGCTGACGACGATGCCCTTCAGCGGCTTGCTGTTGAACGTGACGCGGCCGACGATCGTCCCGTCTCTGAGCTCCACCGTCGCCCACGCTCTGACGAGCTGGAAGCGTGCGCGCCAGCCGGGGATCGGGTCGCCGCAGCCGCCGGCGCTCGCGGAGTAGCCGGTGAGGCCGGCACGATGGCGGCCTCTCGGGGCGGTGGCGTCCATCCCGGTGTCGAACGGCGGCTGGGTGTAGGTGACCTCGCGTCCGCTGTCGAGGAACTGGATCGAGTAGCTGGTCGCGCCGTTGACCTCGAAGTACTCCCAGTACGCGCCCGCATTGCACGCCCCGTTCGGGTGCTCGACGACGTCGAACTGCAGCAGCGCGGTCACCGGCTTGATTCTCGGCCCGTCCGCGTCTCCCGTCGCCCCGCCGGCGGTCGGCACGAGCGCCAGCCCGGCCATCAGAGCGACGGCGAGCACGGCGCGGATTGCACGGGATCGGAGCATGCGGCGACCTGGCGCGCGACCCTAACGATCGCGGCCGTCGGATGCCGCCGGTCGTACGGCATTCGGCGAAGGGCGCCGCGCGGCTCAGCGGACGGTCAGGCGACCGACGCCGGGAAGGAAGCGCCCGACGCGAGCGGCGTACGTGGCGTACGTCGTGCCGTGGACGCTGAGGAGATACGGCTCCTCGACCGCCCGGACCTGCAGCTCGAGCGCGAGCAGCAGGCCGGCGAGCCCGACGAGCGCAATCCAGTTGGGGACCATGAGCGTGAGCCCGAGCGCGGTCGGGAGCATCGCGGCGAAGATCGGGTTGCGCACCAGCGCGAACGGGCCGCCGGTGACGAGCGCCGTGCGCTCGCCGGGGTCGACGCCGATCCGCCAGCTGGTGCCCATCGCGACCTGCGCGATGAACGTCGTCGCGATCCCGGCGACCGCGAGCATGACCCCTGCGATGTGCAGCGGCGCGGTGTCGAGCGCGGCGATCGGCTCGACCACTCCCAGCAGCGCGAGCAGCGGCGCGGTGAACCCGACCGCGAGCGCCACGACGAACCCGACTCCGGCGAGCCACTCCGCCGAGGCCGGACGGCCGCCGACGCCATGGAAGCCGCTCGATCCGGTGCGGCGGATCTGCACGAGCGTCCGCACGCCGAACGTCAAGCCCCCGTAGACGAGGTAGAGCGCGAGCGCCAGCGCCGCCATCACGCGACCGGCTCCGTGCGCGCGGCGACGGCCGCGACGAGCTGACGGCCGGCGTCGGTCAGCTCGTACATGACCATCTTGCCCTCGCGGCGCGAGCGCGCGAGCCCCGCCGCCTTGAGCTGCCGCGCGTGGTGAGAGGCCAGCCGCTCGTCGCGGCCGACGATCCACGCGAGGTCGCACACGCACGCCGTCTCGGCCTGCGCGAGCGCGACCGCGACGGCCAGCCGCGTCGGATCGCCCAGCGCCTTCGCCGCGCTCGCACGCCGCTCAAGCTCCTCCACGCTCGGGAGCCCCGCGCGCACGCGCTCAGCCTTCGGCAGGTCGAGGCAGAGGAGGTCGCAGGTGTCCGGGTCGCCGGCCATCCGGAACGATCATACGCTCATACCAACGTACATGCGTATGTTGAGCGCGCGTTCGGCCGGCGGCGTCCGACGGCCGGTTAGGCCGTGACGATCGCGAAGTCCGGGTCGGGCGTCTCGAGCAGGCCGAACAGGGTCGCGAGCTTCGACGCGTCGCCGCCGCTCTGCAGCTCGCCGTACGCGGCTGCGTCCTGCTCCCCGGAGGCGACGCTGAGCAGGATCCGGGATCAACGGGTTCCTCCAGAGCTTCGGACTGCAGCCGCGCCGCGTGCGGCTCGAGCATCCGGACGGACTCGCCCACGCAGGGGACTTCAACGTCTACGAGCTGAGAAGCGGGCCTCGATGCGATGGCCGCCGCCGTCGGCGAGCGCGACCGGCATGCGCGGCGCGCCGAGCGCCTCCACCCGCTCGAGCGCCCCCCTGCTTCTACGCCTACTGGCGCGACGCCCATCCGAGCTGGCGCCACGTCGCCGCCCAGTGGCGCGAGGGGGTCGAGCTGGGGACCGCCTTCCCCTGCGACGACGGGCTGGTCCTCGTCCTCCTGCAGGCGCCGGTCGCGCGCGTGGCCGAGTTCCGCGACGACCTCGAGGCGACCTACCGGCGCACGATCGCCGCCATTCCGGGGCTGGCGCGGCGGCTCGACGGCTGCGACCTGGCGACGAAGGTGCGCGCGGCGACTGGCATCGAGTCGTTCTTCCGGCATTCGTGCGGTCCCGGCTGGGCGCTTGCCGGAGACGCCGGGCACTTCAAGGATCCGGTCACAGCGCAGGGGATCCGCGACGCGCTGCGCTACGCGCGTGAGCTGGGCGAGGTCGCGGCGCCGGTCGTCCACCACGAGGCGGCGCTCGACGCCGCGGTGGCCGATTGGGAGCGCCGACGGGAGCGCGAGTGCATCGAGGTCTACCAGTGGACCGACCGGCTCGCGCGGGGCGACGCGATGACGCCGCTGGAGGTCGAGCTGTACCGCCGGGCCTCGCGCGACCCGCGCCTCGCCGGCGAGTTCCTCGACGTCTTCTCCCGCACCCGGCGGCCGACCGCCTTCCTCTCCCCCGTCCGCGCCGCGACGCTCGTCGCCGGTGCGCTCGCGCGCGGCGAGCGCGACCGGCGCAGCGTGCTCGCCGCCGTTCGCGAGGAGCTGCGGACGGCGCTCGCGGACGTTCGCGAGCGCCGCGCCGTGCCGTCCGCGCTCAGCGCCGGTGGATCGTCATCGGGATCCCGTGCAGCGGGCGGACCGTGACGGTCGGGTCGAGCACGATCTTCGCGCCCGGCATGAGGTCGAA
>DATHEP010000146.1:0-2964 GCA_035318525.1 Conexibacter sp. | reverse complement strand
CGGCGATGCGCACCCGCTCAAGCGCGGCGGACTGCAGCGCGAGCGCCTCGCGCACGCCGTCGAACGTGCGCCGCCCGAGACGCGGGTCCGGCGTCTCCCCGGCGCTCGTGCCGCGCGCGCGGACGTTGGCGATCACGAGATCCGCGTACACGCGCCGCCAGATCCTGGCGCGCGCCTCGACGAGCGCCGTCGTGCGCTGCACCGGCGCCATGTCATCGCCGGTCAGCAGGTCGCCGAGCCTCATCAGCTGCTCGCGCTCGACCGCGTGGCCGCCGCGATAGGGCTCGAGGAACTGCTCGCGCCCGGTGAGCGCGTAGCCGCGCACACCGCTCTCCTGGTCGACGAGCGCCGTCGACAGCCGCATCTGCGCGAGCACGGCTGGGCCGTTGCGGTCGAGCACGACGTTGCGCGCGTCGGTGAGCCGCACGATCGCGACGATGCCGAGCGCTGCACCCGCCGCCGTGACGAGCGCCAACAGCGCCGCCGCGAGCGCGAACCACTGGCTGGTGGTGAGACGGCGGACGAGCGGCGGACGCGCGGAGGACGCCATCAGCCGCTCCGCCGCGCGGAGACGACGACCATCGCGACGTCGTCCGTGAGGTCACCGCCGTGCAGGCGCTCGACCTCCGTGACGAGCTCGTCGAGCAGCGGTGAGGCGTCCGTCAGGCGCGCGACGTCGGCGGCGCCGCAGCGCTCCAGCAGCGCGACGAGGCGCTGCTCCCCGAAGCGCTCCGAGCCATTGCCCACCCGCCCGTCGATCAGGCCGTCGGTGTAGAGCAGCATCGCCCAGTCGCCCGCGAAGCGCACGACGTTCCCCCGCCAGTCGTCCGCGGCGACGAAGCCGAGCGGCGGCGTCACGTGGCCGGCCTCGAGGCAGCGCACGCCGTCGCCGTCGACAAGCACCGGAGGCGGGTGGCCGGCGACGCGCAGCTCGGCGCCCGCACGCGCCGGGTCGACGGACAGCATGCAGAGCGTCGCGAAGATCGCCGGTGCGTGGCGCTCGTGGTGCAGCACCTGCTGCATCAGCGGCAGCGCCTCGTCGGGCGCGGCGCGCGCCAGCATCAGCGTGCGCCAGGCGACGCGCAGGGTGGCGCCCAGCGCCGCTTCGTCCGGGCCGTGGCCGGAGACGTCGCCGATGATCACGTGCAGCGTCCCGTCGTCGAGCTCGACCGCGTCGTAGAAGTCGCCGCCGAGCAGCGAGCGGCGGTTGCCGGGCCGGTAGGTCGTGCTGAGCGCGACGCGCGGGTCGCGCACGAGCGCCTGCGGCAGCAGCCCGCGCTCGAGACGCGCGTTCTCGCGCGCCTGCAGGCGCGCCTCGAACAGCTCGCGCTGCGAGCGGTCTGCGCGACAGCGCTCGATCGCGTAGCGGATCGCCCGCGCCAGCAGCGGCCCGTCGACGGCGCCCTTCGCGAGGTAGTCCTCGGCGCCGCGCGACAGCGCCTCGACCCCACGCTGCTCGTCGTCGTGGCCGGTCAGCACGACGATCGCCGCGTCGGGCGCGGCCGCCCGCAGCCGCTCGAGCCCTTCGAGCCCCATCGCGTCCGGCAGCCCGAGGTCGAGCAGCACGCAGTCGATCCCCGGCGGGGTCGACAGCAGCTCCTCCGCCTCGCGCAGCGTCTCCACGCGCGTCACGTCGACGTTCGGCGCGGCGGCCGTCAGCAGCGACTGCACGAGCAGCGCGTCGCCCGCGTCGTCCTCGACGAGCAGCAGTTGGATGGGAAGGGAGACGGACACCCTGTCGCGCATCGTATGCGCGCGCTGGGCGGGTGGCGAGTGGAGCTGGACGCGAGCGCGGCTGGCCCCGTCGCGTGGGGGATCAGGTTCGACTTGGTGGACATCGCCGCTGAAGCGGCGGTTTGGGCGGCCTCATCCCCCCGACTGTCCCCCGAACACTGCCGACCGCTTCGGCGGCTGTCCCCCTATTCGTCGTCGGCGAGCACGCCGCGAGCCCACGCCAGCGCCTGCTCAGCGCTGCGCAGACTCGCATGGCGGTCCAGTTCGTCCGGCACTGGCGGATCGTCGTAGCGGAACTCGGCGGACCACGGCGTCAGCCAGCGCGCCTCCACGACAACATCCGGAATCCGGACGCCATCGCGGTCAGCCAGCTCCAGAAGGAAGCCAAGGTCGTGCGTCCGTGGGAACTCCACGCCATTGATCGCGAGCACGGCCTTCATCGCCTTCTCGATCGCCTGCTGCGCGTGGAACCCGATCGCGTCGTCGGTGATCGCGGTGTTGTCGACCAACGCCCGCACGACCTCCACGTCGCCCTCGGCCTTCCGCAACAGCAGCGCGGCGAACTCGCGCTGGTCAGGACTCGGCAACGAGCCGCCCCTCGCGCAGCGCGGTGTAGACCAGCGACCCTGGCACGTCGCGACGACGCCGCACGAGGTCGTCGCTCATAACGATCACGTCCACCGGCACGCCCAGCGGCGGCAGCGCGTCACGCAGCCGCACCCACTCCTCCGCGGTCGGCTCGCTGCCACGCTCGACCACGAGGAAGTCGAGGTCGCTATCGCTCGTAGCGTCGCCGCGCGCATGCGACCCGAACAGGAACACGCGCGCGGGCGCCGCCGCTGCGTCAGCGAGGGTACGTCCCGCATGCTCGATGACTTCAGCAGTAAGCACGCCGAGACGGTAACCGACTTCGCGGCGCATCAGGCGATCCGTCGCTAGATCCAGGCGGACTCGCACGTGTCGTCGTAGCCCTTTCCCTCAGGCTAGACAAGCCGAGCAACGATCAAGTCTTGACTACGCCGCAGTAAGGAGCACAAGCGTTCCGCAATCCGCCCGCGGACCCTCGGACCGTGGAGCATCGAATACGTCTACTACGCGGTCGCCGCAGCAGGTCATCGTTGCCTCCCCCGAACCGCCCACAGCGCTCTCCCGACCCTCCCCCGAGACCGAACCGCACCACAACGACGAATCTCCCACGTTTGCGGGAGATTCGTGATGCGTTCCTCAGTG
>DATHEP010000145.1:0-3514 GCA_035318525.1 Conexibacter sp. | reverse complement strand
GAGGACCGCGAGCACCGCGCCCACGCGGTTGGCGCCGCGGGCGACGCTCGCCGGCACCGAGACGCGACGGTCGACCAGCGCCAGCGCGACCCCGACGACGAGCATGCCCACGACGATGAGCAGCGCGACGTCGGCGGCATGCGCGGACGCCTCCACGAGCGCTCTCAACGCGCCCGCCTCGCTGTCCGCCTCGTCGGCGCGCTGGAACACGTCGAGCAGCGCGGGCAGCGCCAGCGCGACGCCCGCGAATGGCGGCAGCGCCCAAAGCGCGAGCCGCACGCGCCCGGGAATCAGCGCGAACGTCAGCACGAGCACGACCGGCAGCGCGAACAGCCAGCCGCGGCTCTCGCACAGCACCGACAGCTGCAGCGCGGCGGCGGCGAGCGCGAGCAGCGGCCCGCGCAGGAGGATCGGCAGCTCGCGCCGCGCGGCCAGCGCGATCGCCAGCATCGTCCCGACGAGCAGCAGCGCCGCCGACCCGTTGACGTAGCCGAGCGGCGCGTTCAGCCGCCCGTCCGTGAACATGCCCGGCACCTCGGCCGCGTCGCCGAGGCGGACAAATGTCACGACCGCGATCGCCCCGATCCCGAGCGCGAACGTGCTGAGCGTCGTGAGCGCGGTCCACGTGCGCCACGGCAACAGCGCGAAGAGCGCGAACAGCAGCAGGAACAACAGCGAGCGGTTGCTGCCCTCGAGCGCCTCCCCGGGCGCCGGCGCCCACAGGATCGACAGGTAGGAGAAGGCGACGTACGCGGCGAGCAGGCCGAGCGCCAGCGCGAGCGGGCGCGCCAGCCGCAGTCGGTCGAGGCCCAGGCCGACGACCGTGGCGACGAGCAGGCCGAGCACGAGCAGGGCGGACGGCGCCCAGGCGGTCGTGTCATAGCCGCCGCCGTCCGCCGCCCAGTAGACGAGCAGCCCGACCACGGCGAGAGCCGGGACGAGGACGACGCCCTCGGATCGCAGGCGCTCGGGCACGGCGTGAGAATAGGAGTCGCGGCGGCCGGCTGGCGCGCCGAGCCCGTGGGTAGACTCGAACGTCCCGTGTCCGCCGGCCCGTCGCTCTACCGCCGCCATCGTCCCCGCACGTTCGACGAGGTGGTCGGGCAGATGCACGTCGTGCGCACGCTGCGCAACGCGGTCGAGCGCGGGAAGGTCCATCACGCCTACCTGTTCGTCGGCTCGCGCGGGACCGGCAAGACGAGCATGGCGAAGATCCTCGCCGCCTGCCTGAACTGCGAGCGCGGCGGTCCGACGGTGACGCCATGCGGCGTCTGCGACTCGTGCAGGTCGATCGCGGCCGCGACGTCGCTCGACGTGATCGAGATGGACGCCGCCTCCAACAACTCCGTCGACGACATCCGCGAGCTGCGCGACAAGGTCGGCTACGCGCCCGTCTCGGGGCGCCACAAGGTCTACATCCTCGACGAGGCGCACATGCTCTCGACGCAGGCGTGGAACGCGTTCCTCAAGACGCTCGAGGAGCCGCCGCCGCACACGATCTTCGTGCTCGCCACGACGGAGGCGAGCAAGGTGCTGCCGACCGTCGTCGACCGCTGCCACCGCTTCGACTTCCAGCGCCCGACCGTCGAGGAGATCGCGGGCGTGCTGCGGCGCGTCGCCGACCAGGAGGGGATCGCGATCCCCGACGCGGCGCTCGCGCTCGTCGCCCGCCACGCGACCGGCTCCTTCCGCGACGCGCTGGGGACGCTCGAGCAGCTCGTGACCTACGGCGGCGCGGACGGGAGCGAGATCGCCGTCGAGGAGGTGCTCGCGGTCCTCGGGGTGGCCGACGCCGAGGCGCTCTTCGGCGCGGTCGACGCAGTTGCCGCGCACGACGCGCGCGCCGCTCTGCTGGCGGTCGCGCGGCTCGCCGAGTCGGGGCGCGACGCGGGCCAGCTCGTACGCGAGCTGGAGACGCACGCACGCGAGCTGCTCGCGGTGCAGGTGCTCGGCGAGGTGCCGGCGGAGCTGCGCCTGACGCCGGAGCGCGACGAGCGACTCGCAGCGCAGGCGGCGGCGCTTGGCCGCCAGGACGTCGTGCGCCTGCTCGACCTGCTCTCGGACGCGCTCGAGGCGCAGGCGAACGGCGGCCAGGCGCAGATCCAGCTGGAGCTGGCGCTCGTGAAGGCCGCCGCGCCGGACGTCGACCCGTCGGCACGCGCGCTGCTCGCCCGCATCGACAGGCTCGAGGCGCGGCTCGCGGGCGAGGCCGCGCCGCCCCCCGCGCCGGCTGTCGTGTCCGCGCCTGCTCCCACGACGCAGGCGCCCGCCGCACCGCGGCCTCCCGCGGCGACGGCTCCGCCGCCCGAGCCCGCCGCCGGGCCGTCGGCCGAGCCGGCGGACGCTCGCCCGCCCGCCGAGCCGTCAGTGGCGGCGGTGCCGGCCCCGCCGCCCCCGCCGGAGCCCGACCCGCCGCATGCGGGGCCGCCACCGCGCGCGGAGTCGCCGCCTCCCGCGACCCCCGCCGCGAACGGGGCGCCCGGCCCGGCGACGGCGACCGCCGTCGCGGCCGCCGCGAGCCCGCCGGCGCCCAGCGACGCACTCGACCTCGGCACGCTCACCGAGCTGTGGCCTGCCGTCGTCGACACCGTGCGCGAGGAGAACACGCTGCTGGCAGCCGTGCTCGCCGACGCACGGCCGGTCGCCGTCGAGAACGGCGAGGCGGTGCTCGCCTTTCCTCCCGAGGCCGCCTTCGCGAAGCGCAAGGCGGAGAGCGAGACGCACCGGCAGGTCATCGCCAACGCGCTGCGCGCGCTCGGCGGAGCGTCGCTGCGTGTGCGCTGCGAGCTGCGAGCGGTCGCCGAGGACGACCCGGCTGCCGCGCCCGCGGCGCCGACAGACGACGAGCTCATCGCCCGCTTCGTGACAGCATTCGACGCTGAGGAGCTGGTCGACGACGAGGAAGGCGCCTGATGCCGCAACCCAACATGCAGCAGATGCTCAAGCAGGTCCAGAAGATGCAGGCGGAGATGATGGCGGCGCAGGAGCAGCTCAAGGACGAGGTGGTCGAGGCGTCTGCGGGCGGCGGGATGGTGACCGTCAAGGTGAGCGGCGACCTCGACGTCAAGTCGATCGCGATCGATCCCGAGGCGGTCGACCCGGAGGACGTCGAGCTGCTGCAGGACATGGTGCTGGCGGCCACCAACGAGGCGCTGCGGGCCGCGCAGGAGATGGCGTCGAGACGACTCGGCGGGATCACCGGCGGGCTCGGCGGACCCGGCGGCGGCCTCGGGCTGCCCGGGTTCTAGGGGCGACCCTGTCGTCCTTCTCCCCGCCCGTCCAGCGCCTCATCACCGAGCTCGGCAAGCTGCCCGGCATCGGCGGGCGCACGGCGCAGCGGCTCGCCTTTCATCTGTTGCGCGCATCCGAGGAGGACGCGCTCGCGCTCGCTGACGCGATCCGCGAGGTGAAGGAGAAGATCGGGCTGTGCGAGGTCTGCTTCAACCTCGCCGACGGCCCCCGCTGCCGCATCTGCACCGATGAGCGCCGCGACGGCTCGTTCGTGTGCGTCGTC